>CAZHKI010000007.1:0-19443 GCA_964533365.1 uncultured Maribellus sp.
CAACTGTTTGGCTGGCAGGGTAAACTGCCAAACGAAGTTACGCCCGATATTGACCATGTCGTTGGGTGTGCCAAAATATTTCAGGTTACCGCGGTTGATAACGGCCACCTGGTTGCACGAACTCGATATATCTTCGATGATGTGTGTCGAGAAAATCACAATCCGTTCGCGGCTCAGTTCCACCAGCAGGTTTCGGAACCGGATTCGCTCGCGCGGGTCGAGGCCGGCGGTTGGTTCGTCAACAACAAGAATGCGGGGTAAATTGAGCAGGATTTGTGCAATCCCGATTCGCTGTTTCATCCCGCCCGAAAACGATCCGATTTTATCGTCGCGCCGATCGTACATGTGGACACTTTTCAGCACATATTCCAGCCGCTCGTTACGCAACGTGATATCGTTCAACCCTTTTAAAATTGCCTGATAATCGAGAAATTCCCAGGCCGACATATTTTCGTAAGTACCGAAAGCCTGCGGAAGGTAACCAATCAATCCCTGTAATTCCTCGCGGTATTTCTGTGTGTCTTTCCCGTTGATCCAGATTTTCCCGTAACTCTGTTCCAGAATTCCGCAAACTATCCTCATCATGGTCGATTTTCCGGCGCCGTTCGGGCCAAGTAACCCAAACATCCCGGTTTTGATTTCAAGCGAAACGCCGTTCAGTGCGCGGAAAGGTTTTTTGCGTTTCCCGATGACCGGTATTTGCCTTACCATGTTGAAATATCCGCGGCGAAGCGTGCTGAAACGTCCTTCAATGCGGGCGATGTTAACATTTTTATTATGAATGTACTCACCCGAGCTGTAAATAACCAGCAACAGCAACCAAATGATACCCACAAAAATGACCATCCCGAGATTATCCCAACTCCTGAAAAATACAAAAAGGAAAATGAACGGGGTTACCCAATAAATCAGGTTTTTGACGATTCGCCGGATTTTCAGAAATACGGGTTTCGTTGTGGCTTCGTGTTTATTGACAAGCACCTGGCTGAAAGGGACCCACAAGAGGAAAAGGAAAAAATAAACACCATGCGACAAAATCCACATCCATAGCGGGCTTTCGAGGTAAAAAAACGTAAAATAAACCAGGAAAATAAAAAGCGGAATTTGCCAAACCAGATCGTAAAAATCGCGGGCCGACTTGTAATCTTTCAACAGACCGGCGCGTTCCCTGATTTTAATTCCCGATTTCCATTCGCGGACGAAGCGGTTGTCGCGATCGTACACTTTCACCAGCCGCCTGATTTTGATGGTAATCGCTTCTTTTTCGTCAACAACGCCGGCGCTTGCCTGGCGCAGGCTGGTCATTACAAAAGCCGTCACGCCCGGGATACCAATCACCAGCATCATAAAATTCAGCAGTTGCCAGATGAACGAATCCACTTTAAAATAGATGTAGAAAATGCCGGCAACAAATAAAATTAATTGCCCCACTTTCAACTTCCAGTTCAGCGATCGTATCCATTCCAGTGCATTTTCAAGCCCTGCGTATAAAGTAGGAATAAACACCAGCGTTAACAAGGTGCTTAACGAAAGTCCCCCGATGACGGTGATGGCAAACGGCGCGCCGATGGCCCCCACATATTCAGCCTGGCCCATAGCCAACGGGAATAAGGCCACGATGGTCGTTCCCGATGTAATTAAGATCGGACGGACACGCGACAAACCGGCGGTCATTAATGCCCTCGATTTCCGGAAACCGCGTTTTCGTAAAATGTTGGTATAGTCAATTAAAATAATCCCGTTATTCACCACCACGCCAAGCAAGATTAAAAATCCGATGAGCGTGTTGGCATTAAACAAACTGTTCCCGGTGAAAATTAATGCCAGGAACGATCCGATGGCTGCCAGCGGAACAGAAAACATCAACACAAATGGAGTGGCCATCGATTCGAAAACCGAGGCCAGTATCATCAGGATGAGAATGAACGCAGCAGCAATCAGAAAATAGAATTCAGAATACTGGTCTTCTTCGTGAATTACCTCAACAGCCATTCCCGAAGGAAGTTTGTAAGCGCCCACAATTTCATCAATTTCGAGACGGTAAGCTTCCAGCAGGTCTTTCGATTGTTCGGCCTCTTCCACAAAACGATAGGTCAGTTCAATCTGTTTTTCCTGGTTAACCCGGGTAATTCGCGACATCCCGCTGGAATAAACCAGGTCGGTAATATCATCCAAATCGTAAGTTGCACCCGATGAATTACTGATTTTCAACTGTTTCAGATCGTCGATCCCTTTTTTGGTGTCCTCTTCTTCTTCATCGTCCATGAGTTTCTCCTTAATCACAATTTCGTACTCTTCGTTGGCCTGTTTAAAAATGGCTCCGGAAGTAAATTCGCGTGAAAAAGCCCCCAGTTCGGATGCAATGTTATTGAGTGAGATACCGTAGTCGGTTAGTAAAAGCTGGTTGAAATGGAGATGAATTTCGGGCTGATTGCTCGAAACGCTCAGATTGACGCTCCGGATGGATTCCAAATCTTCGATGTAATATTCCAAATCATCGGCCACCCCTTTCATCTCGTCAAAGTCTTCACCTTTGATGACAATCCGTTCCTGGTTGGTACCAATTCCAAGAAACCGGCTGAAATTCTGAGTCCCGCTTCGGCTCATTCCACCGCCCCCAAATCTTGCACTTGAGGTTGGAGCAGTTAAACTGATTTCGGCCTGCGAAATATTTTTCACTTTGCCTTCCACATCCGATTTAATTTCAGCAACCGTCCGTTTCGAAATGTCCTTATAATCTTCTTTTAAAATGATGGTAATGATAGCTTCCTCATCCTCGATGCGGGAACTGACATCTTTCTTTTCGGCCAAATCTGCGAGCCGGCTTTCAATTTCGGCAACCACAAGGTCGGTTTTTTCAAGGGTCGAACCGGTAGGCATGGTCACATAAACCGAAAACTCGGTTTCCTCCACTTCTTCGAGATTATTGACACTGACAGCCAGCACGATAAAAACGGTCAGAAAGAAAACAACAATAGCTCCGATAATCGTTGCAGCGGGTTTTCTCATGCTCGCTTTCAGCAGGAGGATGTATATCTGGATGATTCGGTTATTGGTAGTGACTTTTTCATAAAAAATATTGTGGGATGATTTGCCCCTGAGCAAAACATGGGCTGCCATCGGGATAAGCATCAGCGCAACAAACAGGGAAACAACTAAAGTTGAAATGATGGAAATACCCACATGGTTTCCCAGCAGTTTAATCATGTAATCGGAAGAAAATATAAAGGGCAGGAATACCGTTACGGTGGTTAATGTGGCGGCCACAATCGATCGCCACACTTCCTGAGTCCCTTGAACAACAGCCCGATCGGCATCGAAATGTTTGCCCGACAACCGGTAAATATTCTCAAGAACAACCACGCTGTTGTCGAGCAACATACCAATAGCCAGCACCAGCCCAACCAGGGTTAAACTGTTGAGCGAAATGTTAAAGGCATAAAATAAATTGAAGGCGGTAAAAACTGAAACCGGGATTGCCATGGCAATGAATGAAACGATTTTCAGGTTTTTCAGGAACATCCACAGCACAAAAATAGCCAGCAGCCCGCCCACCAGCGCAAGGTTTATAATCTGGTCGATATTTTTTTCCATGGTTTCGGCCGTGTTGGTCTGAACCACAATTTCCACATCTTTCAGCGCCAGCTTTTTGTTCAGTTCCTTTATTTCATCCTGCACTTTGTGCGAAAGTTCAATCAGGTTGGCCTGCGAATCGCTGACCAAAATCATGGATACGGCGTCGAGCCCGTTAACCCGGCTGATGGTTTCTTCTTCTTTGACTCCAAAATAAATATCGGCAACGTCTTTCAGAAAAATCGGGCCTTCGGCCACAACAATATTTTCAATATCCGAAACATCGGCGTATTCTGCTGTTACATGCACAAAATATTGCTTGTTCGATTCATGCAGATAGCCGGTGAATGTCCGGTCGGTTGATCCCTGTGAAATAGCCCGCTGAATTTGTGAAGGCGTGATATTATAAGCTTTGCAGGCTGCGGCATCGTAGGTAACCTCAATCGACTTTTCCTTTCCCCCGTAAACAGTAGCCGAAGCCACCCCGTCGATGTTCTCCATTTTCGATTGCACTTCCTGATCGACGATGTTTCGTATCCTGTCGGTCCCGCCGCTTCCCCTGATTTGCAACTCCATGAACTGGTTGGTCAGTTGCTCAATGTTCACCCGGTTAACCGATACTATGAAATTCTCGTCCAGGTTGTCGGTCACCTGGTCAATTTTTTCCTGAAGTTTCAGGAAAAGATATTTCGAATTGACATTCTGTTTAAAATTGACCTGGATAGAAGCCGAACGATTGTTGAGCGACGACTCCATGCTTTCAATACCTTCCATCGTTCCGATGGCCCCTTCAATGGGAATAACCGCCTGGTTTTCCATGTAGTCCGGATCCACTTCGACACGCGAATTGATCTGGACAAAAAGCATGGGAAGTTCGGCATTGGGCATTAACTCAACTTCCAGCCGTTGGAACGAAACATACCCCAGCAGGGTAAGCCCGATAAACAACATACTGATGAGTATTTTCCTGTTTATAATGAATTTCATGTGTTTACAATTTATTTGAGTTAAACGATAACACACGATACCCACCCGTAAAACAGTTTCCCATTTTTGTGAAATATTTCGTTCTGGTTCGTTTCATCCTTTAAATATTCTGAAATTATACTGGCTCAGCCACTGATTTTTTTGATTTGGTAAAAAATCCTTTCAACTGATCGAGCACATCGTAAACACAGGGAATGACCACCAGAGTAAGGAGTGTGGACGTAACCAAACCGCCAATCACTGCCAGGGCCATGGGTGAACGGAGCGAAGCACTTTCGCCGAAACCAAAGGTCAGGGGTAATAACGCCAAAATGGTAGTGAGGCTGGTCATGATGATGGGCCGGATGCGTTGCTGGCCTGCCAGTTGAATGGCTTCCCTGCGACTGAAACCTTCCCGGATGAGCTGATTAATGCGATCAACCAGAATAATGGAGTTGTTTACCGCGATGCCCGCCAGCATAATTACCCCGATAATGGCCATAATGTTAAACGTTTGCCCCAGGAAAAAGAAGGTCAGGATAGTTCCAACCACGGCCAGCGGAATGGTCAATAATATGGTAAACGGATGGATAAGCGATTCGAATTGTGATGCCATAACCATGTAAACCAAAACGATGGATAGGAACAGTGCAAAACCGAGATTGCTCATCGATTCCTGCCGTTTTTCCTCTTCACCAGTAATCAGGATACTGTAATCGCGGGGCAATTCAATGGATGCCGTATTTTCGCGGATTTGAGCAGCAACATGGTCGAGGGCAATCCCTTTTTCGGTTTGCGCCGTCACTTTTCCAATCCGGTTTTGGTTCCTCCTGTATATTTCTTTGGGCGAAACGCCATGCGATATTTCAGCAATTTCGCTGAGCCTGAAAACCTGGGTTCCCGATGTGATGGGAAGATCGTAAATTTCATTCAGTCCTTTTTCAGGAACTTTTATGGTGATATCAAGCATTTCGCCGCTTTTTTCCAGTTGCCCTGCATTTTTACCTTCCAGTTGTTCCTGCATTTGGGTGATGACCGAACTGATATTGATGCCGTACATTCCGGCACGAACCCTGTCGATTTTCACCTCCACTTCGGGGGCGCCGTCATCGATGGATGACTGAACGTTGAACAATCCGTTCATCCCGGTAAGCTTTTCCTTAACCTGGTTGACAATGGCTTCTATCTGATCCAAATCCTCGCCCCTGACTTCGACCACCACAGGCGCTTCATCGGTTCCCAGAATCGATTTCAGGGCGCTTTCTTCCTGCGAAAATTTAACTTCGAGCCCTTCAACATTGGTCAAAAGCTGGTCAACACTGGCTATGACCGTTTCGGCGTTTATGGCCGATTCATTGGTTAGTATCACTTTTATTTCAGCCGTGTTATCTCCCTGGAAAATGGAACTGGCATCGCCGGTAATTCCTGCCGATGGCCCCACATGACTGTAAATTTTATCAAGGTTCTCACCCAGATAATCGGTCAAAATATTTTCAATGTTTTTCACTGCCGCTTCAGTCCTGACCAGTTCTGTCCCCTCCTGAAGCCTGACATCAATGGTGAATTCTTTGGTTTCGGTTTTCGGCATAAATTCGGTTCCAATGTGTGGTACCAGGAAAAACGACCCGCCCACCAGGATTGTGGCCAACAGGATTACCAGCCATTTCACATTCAGCAATTTATCAAGAAATCGGCCGTAACCGGTTACTTTCACTGATTGATGCCTCACCGCCAGTTGCTTGTTTTTATAAATCCGGTTATACATGGTAGGGATGAGGAAAATGGCGACAAAGAGCGACGAAATAAGTGAAAATGCCACCACCCACGCCTGATCCTTGAACAATTCGCCTGAAGCGCCATGCAGATATACGATGGGAAGAAAGACAACAATGGTTGTTAATGTAGAAGCGGTAATGGCGCCTCCCACCTCCGAAGTACCAACTATGGCCGAATCTCTTACGCTCTTCCCGTTTTCGTGGTTCCTGAAAATATTCTCCATTACCACAATGGCATTGTCAACCAGCATCCCCGCGCCAAGCGCCAGCCCTCCCAGTGTCATAATATTGATGGTAAGGTGGTTAAAATACATCAGGTTGAACGTTGCAATGATGGAAACAGGAATGGCCACGCTAACAATTAATGTGGTGCCAAACCGGCGCAGGAAGATGAACAATACGAAAACAGCCAGTAAAATTCCGAGCAACAACGATTCTCCTACTTCGCCAATAGCCTGGCTGATAAATTTCCCCTGGTTCGAAACCATGGTAAGTTTATATCCGGGCAGGGCTTTCTCAATATTAACGAGCGATTCCTTGATTTGATCGACTGTTTTAACCGTATTGTATTTTGTTTCCTTGTAAACCGAGAGCCCGATACAGCGTTCACCATTAATATGAACAATGTTGGCGGGTTCTTTATTTGCAAACGAAATGGTTGCCACATCCTTCAAAAAGATGGGAGCCCTGGAAATGACAGTCTGCCCTTCACTCTCCTGGCGAACGGCTTTGTAACCTATAATCAGGTTTTCAAAATCTTCGGTATCGTTGAGCAAACCGACACCTTTTACAATATACTGCATCCCCATTTCGCTGATACTTCCGCCGGAAACGCTACTGTTGAAACTTTGGATGCGGGTGCTTATTTCGTCCATGGTCAGGTTTTGGGCTTCCAGCCGGTACGCATCGGTCTGGATAATTACTTCGCCTTCTTCCTGTCCCGAGAGTTCAACTTCGGCAACACCTTCGAGCCGTACCAATTCGTTCCGGATGTAGTTTTCGGCCACTTTCCGGATTTCATTCATATTGGTAATTTCGTTGTGGGTCAGCCCGATAATCATAACCGGCGAGGTGTTGGGGTCGTGCTGGGTAATGGTCAGGTCGTCCAGTTCAGCATTTTGTGTCAGCGTATTCAGTGCTTTCTGCAAATCGAGGAAAGCTTCGTCCATGTCCTTGTTCCAGTCGTATTCGACGATAATCTGGGCCGAACCTACTTTTGAAACAGAGGTAACCTGAATCACATCGGACTGGCGGATAGCCAGCGCTTCGATATCTTCCACGAATTGTTTCTCCATTTCTTCGGGGGGCCGTTCGCCCGACTGGACTTCGACAAAAATCCGGGGTGAATTTAAGTCGGGAAATAAATCAACTCCCAGCTTGTCGAACGAGATGTAGCCCAACAGAATCACTCCCAGGACGACCATCAGGATTGTTACCGGGTAATTGACTGAAAACTCAGTTAATTTCTTCATGCTCATCAATTTTCAAATGAATAACCGGAAACAGATTACAAAATCACTTTTACTTTCGAACGGTCGCGCAGCGTTTCATAACCTTTAATAATCAGGCGGTCGTTAACGCTTAATCCTTCGACGACTTCAACCGATTCCTGATTCTGCAGTCCGATGGTAAGCCAGCGGTTTTCGGCGGTGCTGTTCCGGCCAACAATAAATACATATTTCCCGCGGTTGCCGGTCATGATAATATTTTTTGGAATCACAATGGCACTGTCCTTCTGGGCGGTAATAATGTCGGCTTTCACAAACATTCCGGGGCGAAGTTTCAAATCAGGATTATTGATTTGGATGATGCCTTTGAATGTGCGGGTTTCGGTACTGATGACCGGCGACAGTTCGGCAACCACTCCCTGAAGTGTGTCTTCACTAATGGTGTAATTGGTGATGAGCGCCTCCTGCCCGGTTTTAATTTCAGCAATATTTTTTTCAGGCAGGTTGATTTCCATAAACATTTTGTCGTAGGCCATCAGGCTTACCACGGCAGTGCCTGAAGAAACCTGTGTTCCTTCGGTAAAATAGGGAATATCAACAATTATCCCTGAAAACGGGGCGACTACATTCATTTTCGAGAGTTTGATTTTTGCGCTCTCGTAGTTGTATTTTGCGCTGGTTTTCGATACTTCCGAATTCCGCAGTTCGTAAAGGGTAACCCCGCCTTTTTCGTACAGCGATTTTTGTTTGTTGTATTCGTCTTCCGAAATCTCGAGGTTCAGTTTGGCCGATTCAATGGCAACATCGTTTTCGTAAGCCTGGTCTTCCATACGAATAATTACCTGGCCTTCTTTTACGCGGTCGCCCAGTTTGAAGGGCCTGCCGGTTTGCGGGTTGGTCATCAGATGATACCTGCCGCTCATTTCCGTACTCAGCGTGGTTTCGTATGTAGCATTGGCTGTTCCGGTTGTGTTGATATACTGCCTGATGCTCTGCTTTTTGACATTTTCAACAGAAACCGGCGAGGCCAGCTCGGTGTTTTCGCTGGCGGGTTGGTTGTTACAGGAAACGATGGCTGCAACGACAACCAACAGGATAAGTAATTTAATATTTTTCATTTTTGTCTAATTTTTCAGGTTTATTTTTTATCACTTAAATACAACTCAGAAGGCAGAATAGCTTCATTTTTCTCAAAATCGAACAAGCTTTGAATTTTCAGGTTGAGCAATTCAATTTTATAATTGATCAACGCCAGGCTGTAGGCCACTTTCTTTTGTGAAAGCTGGGTTTGGTACAAATTTAAATCCATCCCGGTCAAATCGCCGTTTTCATACCGTTCAAGGTTAATTTCGTAGGTAAGCTGGGCATTGATTTCGTTTTGTTTTGCAATGTCAATCTGGTTCAACTGATTAATCAGGTTCCTGTATGCCTGGCGAATACCGATAATGATTTCTTTTTCCTGTTCTTCATAATTCAGTTCCTGGGTTTGAATAGCTGCTTCCTGGGCTGCAATCCTGGCCTTTTTTTCGCCCCAGTCGAACAGCGGAATGTTAAATGAAAGGGCTACCGAAGGACTTTGGGTTGGATTGTTATATACCTTCGACGCATTTTTATTATCGCCGGTAATTCCCAAACGCAAATTCATTTCTCCCTTAAATTCATTTAACGCTTTGGTTTGGATCATGGCAAACTGGCTGGTTTCGATACTGATCTCCCGCTGACGGAGTTCCATTCTTGATTTCAAACCGTTTTCAATGGCCTTGTCCAGATCAACCTGTACCGGATTAGCAGCCACATCGGCCAGAACCAGAATGTCCTGGAAAAGATTCATCCCAAGATAAAGTTTCAACTGGTCTTTGGCATTTTCGAAACTAACCTCGTTATCCTGCACGGTCGATTTTGAGGTGGCCAGGTTCAGTTCGGCCTGGTACAGTTCCTCCTTGGCGGCTAACCCGGCTTCCACCTTGTTTTTAATGATGTCGTAACTTTTTTGTGTGTTTTGCAACTCTTCTTTGGCAATGTTCAGATTCATTTGCGCCATATAAACGTTGTAGAAAAACTGGGTCACACTTTTTTCAAGGTTCAGGCGCTGAATGGCATAACTGATGTTTGCATTTTCGTAGTTCAGTTCCAGCTCTTTGAGTTGAAGCTTCAGTTTATTATAGGTAAATAACGGTTGGTTCAGGTTTAAAAACAGGTTGTTGTAAAAAACCTTGCTTTCCGAATTGTTAGCATCCGATATACTGCTTTGCCACCCAAACTCGTTGTTCAGCGAGATGGTACCATCGGTAAAAAGGATAGGCTGCGAAACGGAAAACAACGTGCTTGATTCGAGGTTTTCGTTGGTGTACCACTCCGACACCCTGCTGTCGAACCGGCGGCTCCGGTTAAAACCAAAAGGGGCGACATCGAGTGAGAACCTTGATTTCAGTGCGGCCCGCTGGGCTTCCAGGTTTTTCTGGTAGCGGGTCAGGTTCAGCAGCGACTGTTTAATATCGGGGCTGCCGGTTTCGGCATATTCCAATGCTTTGCCCAGCGTAATGGCTTCCTGTGCCTTGGTCTCTGATAATCCTATAAACAACAATAACCCAACAAGGATAAGTTTTGGTAAAGTTTGAAATTGTAATGAATTCATTTTTATCGATTTAATTGTTTTACAGCTCAACTATCTTTACGGCATCGGCAAATACCATCCTCAATTCCGATTTATTCGAGAGTTCGACCAGTGCAGTATCGGAAGAAAAATAAAACGAACCGAGGTGGTTCCATCCGGTTTCCGAACTTTGCACATCGAGTTCCTGAACTTCAGGCCCGTCGTCGGCATGAATGGTAAACGTGTATTTTCCCTTTTCCTCGTTACCTCCACCTCCGGGGCCGCGCCTGAACCCGCGTGATTTATACAAGTGATAATATACGTCGTAGTATCCAGATTTCGAAACCGGGACATGCCATTTGGCAACCTGGCTCCCGTCGCCGCTTTTGATATAATAACCCGATCGGATGTACTGCCCGTAAAAATCGGTGTTGGTTATGGCAGTCCAACTGGTGGGCGGTCGCCAGTTGTTCATACCGGCATACTTCGAACCGCCTTTGTCTTCTTTCAATATCCACCGTTCGAGGAGGCTCTGTTTATTGTTGCTGGTAATTTCAAAACGGGGATCTTCGTTATCTACAACGGTTTCGTTGGGCAACGCGGTTTGAACCGGTGTATCCGAAATAGTTTCGCCTTCGGTGGCCGAAGCTTTCAAATCCTCAGCAATTTCGCGGAATCCCTGAGTCACAACCTGCGGAATGTTTTTCGAAGTCATGGTATTGACCATGATCATCCGGGGTTCGGCATCGAGCAAATAACTGATTTCTTTGGTTTGATGGGGTTCGAGAAAAATCAGTTTATTGATCAGGTCCTGCGAACCGCCACCCCCCATTCCGGGGCCGCGTCCTGGGCCGCCTCCTCCAAAACCTCCCAGCCGGAAGGTAATTTTAATCAATCCTTCGGCGTCCGAAAAATTGGTCGTTTTAAACGATATTTTTGTTTTCATCATCTCGCCCGACTTAACTTTTACCGCGGTAATCGGAGAGATGATAAATCCGGGCAGCGTTTTTGCCTTGAACCACTCGTCCATTACAGGAATCAGCTCCATCTCAAATTCTTGTTTTAAATGCTGGTCGAAATCCTCGAACGAAATATTTTTGAATTTGTACTGGTTCAGAATTTTTTGCAGGAAATTTTTGAATTCGACCTCGCCGGCCCGGTATTGGATCATCGAGAAGAGAACGTCTCCCTTGAGTTTAATCACATTGTCGATAATCTTTTTTTGATTTTTGTCGGCCAGGATTTCCTCGAACGTACTGTCCTGCAGGGCAATGTTGGCCATTTCATCTTCGCTGAGCCCCGACATATCGCGCATAAAAACCGAACGCATGTCGGTTTCCTGGTTTTTCAGATAGGCTTCAAATACACGATTAGTAATGGGCCACTTATCCGACTGGATGTTATTTTGGAAATTGTAAAACATGGGGAAAATAAAATAGGGATTTAAAGCATCGGAAGCAGTCATTCCTCCGGGACCTCCCCTGAAATTAGTTTCCTGTTCCTGGGTAAATGTTCTTAGAAATTCGCCCAGAACCCTGGTTTGCATATCAACCGGTGTCATTTCCCCTCCACGATTTCCCCAGCGTTGCATGCGTTTTTTAGAACCTTCGAAATCGGCTGCCCTTATCATGAATCCTTTTTCGGGGATTAAAATTTGTTCGGGCTGCACGTATTCCTGGCAGGAAGTCCAGGAACGTTCAAAGGTTTTAAACTGTGCCGGTGTTTCCACCAGTGCAATCCGTTCAAAAACATATTCAAGATTGTATTTTCTTTCAAAATCGGCCAGTTGCTCTTTAATAATGCTCGGAATCGTGTCTTTAATTTCGGGGAACGCACCGCTGAAAAAGTCGTGCCCGCCGATATACCAGATTCCGAATTCTTTGCCGTTTTCAACCATACTTTTATATTGGTAATTCCCGATGGCCAGCGAAAGCTGGGTCATGGGGTGTTCGTTTTGAAAGGAAAACTGCCCGTCGGAGATGGTATTGATTTTACCCTGTGAAACCGCTTTCAGCCCGGCACTGGTTTTCACATTCAGGTTAAAATTGATGAATTGGGTCTGGTTCCAGCTAACATCAGTCGAACTGTAGGTAACGCCCAACCGGGGATACCAGTTTGCTTCCGGGGTAAGCAATACATAAGAGGGTGTAATAAATGCAAACCTTTTATCGACATTAATCACAAATTTGCCATATTTTTCCTGCATGGTTTCTTCGTCGATATCGAGATAACACAGCTTTTCATTGATTTTCCCCGAATAAGAGATTTCAACGGTGGTTTCTGCTCCCGGCAATAAGGAAACATTGTCGGTTGCCATCACCAGATGATATTCCCGCGTAAACGGAACTTCTTTCCCCCCGACAGCTAACCGGCTGATTTTCAATCCGTCGTTTAAACTAAAAATCAATTTCTGGAGAGATTCTTCCGAATCGTTTCGCAACAACAGTTTCGATGTGGCTGATATGGAATCGCCCTGATGGACCAGATCGATCGCATGATCGATGGTGGCCGGGACTTTCTCTTTTACATACTGGTTGTTGAGCGCCACAACTTTTTCGCGTAAACGGGCATCCTGTTTAAAACGGTTAATATGGTTAAATCCCAAATAACCTCCGGCGGCAATAAAAAGAATGGCAAACACAAGTGATAAAAACGTGGACGATTCGGATTGCGGAAGCCGTTTCAGCAGAAAAATGGAGAGGAAAATAAATCCTGCGCCCAGGCAAAAATAAATCCCGCGGTGTGCCAAAACCACATCGAGATTGCCAAATCCGGCAATGTTGGAATTTAACATGGGGATATTGAACGCCATGTAATCGAAAATGTAGTAAAATTTCGCCTGAAGCAGAAACAGGGTAATTCCGATGTATCCGAGAATCAGAACAAAAGTAATGGCCTGGTTGCGAATCACGCTCATCAGCAAAAATGAAAGCCCCATAATAAAAATGAGGGTTGGCACACTGATGAGTAAAATATAAATTCCGTACGAAATCCAGTCAATTGAAGTTCCTTCAGCAAGCATGTTAAACACAAGCGCCAGAATAACCACCACTACATTCAGCACAAGAAATACCTGAAGGTTGCCCCATGTTTTACCAATCACATATTCGCTGTTGGTCATCGACCGCATGTAAATCACTTCGGTAGTATCGAGTTTTTTATCGCGTTTTAAAAAGTCGGATGCGAGAAAAACGGCAATAATTGCCTGGGCAACATTTAAAATGAGCAGGTTAAAATAAGGGATTGCGCTGGGAATGGCTTTAATCATCCAACCTTCGCCACCTCCGCCCTCAATGACCATCCCGAAGTTCAACCCAAACAGGACAATTAGCGACAAAATACTGAAGATGCGAAAGAACCAGCTCCGGAGTAAAGTTTTTCGCTCATATTTGGCTATCGAAAGAATATTGTGCAATGAAATCATAGTATTCAAAAGTTTAATGGTTATTACGCTTTACTCCACTGGTTCAACTGGTTTTCCATAAAATGAACATACGCATGTTCCAGGTTCGGGTCGATGGGTTTTCCGTAATATCCGTTGATATCATCGGCAACAACCTGCACTTCCCAGCCGCCTTCTGAAGGGATGGTGGAAATGACCGGATATTTTTCGTTGATTTCGAGGTATTCGGTTTCTGTGGCATTGATTAGCCAGACTTTACCAACGGCCTCTTTAACAAGGTCCTCGGGCGATCCTGAAAAAGCTAATTGCCCTTTGTTCAGCAGCGCCATGTTGTCGCAGGTACTCGATATATCGCCAACGATGTGCGTGGAAAGAATAATGATCACATCGCGGGTGCTGATATTGGAAAGCAAGTTACGAAAACGGATTCGTTCTTCGGGGTCGAGGCCGGTAGTAGGTTCGTCAACAATAATAATTTTGGGTTCGTTAATCAGGGCCTGGGCAATTCCCAGCCGGCGTTTCATCCCGCCCGAAAGTTTGTTGGCATTCCGGTCGCGGGCTTCATACAACCCAACTTCTTCGAGCATATGATCAACAGCCGTTTTCCGGGCCGAACTGTTTTTCATTCCTGCCAAACGGGCGGCATAATCCAAAAATTCGTAGGTTTTCAGTTTTGAAAAAAAGCTGAAATCCTGCGGAAGGTAGCCCAGCATCGAACGGATTTCACGACGGTTTTTGGCCAAATCGAGGCCATCGAAGGTAACTTTGCCACTGCTGGGTTTCATCAGGGTGACCAGAATCCTCATCAGCGTGGATTTCCCTGCACCGTTGGGGCCTAACAACCCAAACATCCCGTTGGGAATTTCAAGATTTAAATTTTTAATGGCGTAATTCCCGTTCCGGTAAACTTTGTTGAGATTTTCAATTTTTATATGCACGGTAAACTCACTAATTTATTAAACACAGATTTGGACTTTAACCCCGGCAAATAGTTTAAATACAGAGGTATAATATTTAAAATTTTCGCGTAACCCGTAAAATAACAATGAACAATACTCCTGTTTGCCAACATAACATACTCACAATCATCCACATAAACAAAAAGCCCCGGAAGGCCGGAGCTTTTTGAAAAGGATCGAAACCGATTCCTATTTGCTAACCAAGTATGAATAATGATTGTATCCGTCATCCAAAACAACATCATATTCTCCTTTTTCCAGTTTTGAGAAATCGATGTACTTTTGAATGGTCAAATCGTTTCCCATTTTTAAACGCGTTAAAAACTCATTATCCTGGTAAATCGAAAGTAAAACTTCGCGGGTGCCTGTGTTTAAAAAAGATACATTGAGCCGGTTGTCCTGAAAATTAAAATAGGGCTCATAAAAGCAAATAGCACCGCCCACAAGGATTTTTTTGTGGGTTACTTCCATGTCACGGCTGATACATTTTTCCCCGTCGCTGATGCAAACCCGATAAGTACCGGGTCCGGATGTGGAAAAATCAAAAACCTGTCTGTACTCATTCAGGGGCTTTTTAGATTTCTTGTAATAAACAATTTCACCATTTACTTTTTGAATGGTAATTTCGAACAGGGCCGGAGATTCCGACTCGAAAGCCACCAAAGCTTTTTCAGCTTCTACGGGTACAATGTTCAGTTTGGGAATGTCGGCGCCATAACTGGTTGTCGCCAGCAAAACGGCAAGGGTTGCTAAAACCCGGCTAATTGTTTTCATCGTTTTCTGTTTAATTGTTTATTCAATGGACTCACAGAAAAAATATTCGTTACATTTTTTAACGGAAAAATCGGTGAACAGGGAAAAACAACAGGCAATCGATGAGAATCCGCGGGTCAAATCAAACCATCCAATCAACTATGAAAACTCCACTATCGGGTATAACAAAAAAAGGCCCTGATTCATCAGAGCCCTTTAAATATCCATACTTCCCTTGATTTCTATTTTACAATCTCGTATGAAAAATCTTTATTTAAGGAACTTAATACCACTTTGTAGTTCCCGGCCGACAAATTCGACAGGTCGCAACCGTCTGAGATGGTAAAGTCGGTTCCAAGTCTGGATGAATAAATGACATTTTCATCCTTGTATATGAGCAACTTCATGTTTTCCTGGTCAAAATTCAGGTACGAAAATTTTAGCAGATCGCCTTTGAATTCAAAATAAGGATCAAACCGAAGTTTTGAATCACCAACTGAAATTTTACTGTGGGTTACTTCCACATTTTTTATCAGTTGCGTGTCGTTCACTTTCAGATTAAGGACATAATTACCTTCTTCAAGATTAGCAAAATCAAACACTTGCCTGAAGTTGGTCAATGGTTGGGCCGATTGTTTGTAATAGATAAGCTCGCCGTTTGCAGCATTCATGCTCAATTCAAAATAAGCTGCATGGTTATTGGCAATGGCAACAACTGCCCTGTCGGCTGACAGCGGAATGACTTCCATTTTTGGTTTTTCTACAGCTGTGGCAAATGCTGCAAATGCCACTACTGTTAATGTTGACAAAATTTTTATTGTTTTCATGACTGTTTAAAACTTAATTTGTTTTCGCCTATTGACCGTGTCAGAATAAAAAGGTTTAACCGGGAAAAATAAAAAAAAGCAAAACTCTGTCGCACATTACGAGCTGACAATCAGGCTATTTTAACATATAAAAAAGGTTCTGAAACATCAGAACCCTTTTCTATACATTCTTTTCCCCAATTCTATTTTACTATATCATATGAAAATTCTTTATTATACGAACTTAACACTACTTTGTAGTTCCCGTCCGATAATTTCGAAAGGTCGTAACCGGCTGAAAGGGTAAAGTCATTCCCAACTTTTGACTGGTAAACCAAGTCGCCATTGTTGTAAATCGCAAACTTCAGGTTTTCTTTGTCAAAATTCAGGTACGAGAATTTCAACACATTGTCCTTGTATTCAAAATAAGGATCGAATCGAAGTTTTGAATCACCAACTGAAATCCCTTTCTGATCGACGGTAAAATCTTTCGATAAACGGGTGTCGTTCACCTTGAGGTTAAGAACATAATCACCTTTCTCGAGGCTGGCAAAATCAAACACTCTGAGATAATCGGTTAATGGTTCGCTGGATTGTTTAAAATATACCATTTCACCTTTTTCTGAATAGATGCTCAACTCGAAAAGAGCTGCATTTTCGTTGGTAATTGCAACGATTGCCCTGTCGGCAGTCAGAGGAATTACATTCATTTTCGGTTTCTCAACCGCTGTTGCAATGGCTACAAGTGCAACTGCTGTTACTGTAAATAAAAATTTAATTGTTTTCATAGCATTCAATTTTTTTAATGTTTAACATGAATGACATGACAAACATATATGTTTTTCAGCATAGTGCTGTAAAACATATGTTATGTGTTTGCAAATTAAATGGAAAATTAACATAGAGATTAACATCAAATCAATATTACAACATTAAACACTGAAAAATAACCACTTAAGAAGACCGATAACCCTCGAACAACATACTTGCCATCGAATATTCATCACCAAATATCAATTTTGATTACTTTCGCAAAAAAATAAAATGAACATAAAAATTCTGCAACTGCTTGAAGGAGCGCAAAATGCACAAGGACTGACAGTCATTATTGATGTATTCAGGGCATTTACCACGGCTTGTTATGCTTTTGATTTAGGTGCCGAAAAAATTATCCCGGTGGGCGATATCCGGCAAGCCTGGCAAATAAAAGAACAAAATCCGGAATTTATTTTAATGGGCGAACGCCATGAAAAAAAACCGGAAGGATTCGATTTTGGAAATTCTCCTTCACAACTCATTGCAGAAAAAATTAACGGTAAAACCATCATTCACACCACCAGTTCTGGAACTCAGGGAATTGTAAATGCTACTTTTGCCCAAGAAATCATTACCGGAAGTTTTGTCAACGCAGGCGCAATCGTTCGCTACATCAGAAAAAAACAACCCGCTGCCGTATCGCTGGTTTGCATGGGTTATGCCTGCCAGTATCCGACCGACGAAGACACCTTGTGTGCCGTATTCATTAAAAACAAACTGGAAGGAATTCCAACCGATTTTGAAAATATGGTACAACAAATCAAAAAAGGTTCGGGTGCGCGGTTTTTCGATCCCGAAAACCAGAAATGGTCGCCTCAATCTGATTTCGATCTCTGCCTCCGGCTCAACACATTTAACTTCGTGCTGAAAGTTCAAAAAGAAGACGGATTGAATTATCTTCAAAAGATAAATTGTTAGACACAAAGCCCTGAAAAACAGAAAAGATGAAAAAATACAATTTTGATGAAATTATCCCGCGTGAAGGAACCGACAGTATAAAATGGGATGCCCGTAAAAAAGTATTCCGCGGAAATGATGTATTGCCGTTATGGGTGGCCGATATGGATTTCAAAACGCCTGACTTCATTGCCGATGCCATTAAAAAACGGGCTGCGCACGAAATCTATGGTTATACATTTAAACCGGCTACTTATTACAACTCCATCGCCGGATGGATGAAACGCCGCCACAACTGGGACATCCAAAAAAGCTGGATTTCGTTCAGCCCCGGCGTTGTGGCCGGGTTGACCCTCGCAGTTGAAACTTTTTCAGAACCCGGCGACCAGGTGATTGTCCAGCCGCCGGTCTATTTCCCCTTTTTCGAAACCATAAAAGGGACCCGGCGCGAAATGGTGGAAAATCCGCTGATCATTAAAAACGGAAGATACACCTTCGACTTCGATGATTTAAAATCGAAAATTACAGAGAAAACGCGGCTACTTTTGCTTTGTAATCCACAAAACCCGGGCGGAACGGTCTGGACTCGCGAAGAACTGGAAGAACTGGCCAACATCTGTATCGAAAACCAGATCTTGGTCATTTCCGATGAAATCCACTCTGATCTTGTTTTCAGCGGGAACAAGCACATACCGTTTGCCACCGTTTCGGAAGAGGCAGCCCAAAACTGCCTGGTATTTATGGCGCCAAGCAAAACATTCAACGTGGCCGGTTTGTCGTCGTCGGTGGCTATCATTCCCGGCAAAACCAACTTTAGCCGGTACGAAACAGTACTGGAAATTGCACATTTGGGAATGGGGAACATTTTTGGGTCGGTGGCGCTGGAAGCAGCCTACACTCACGGCGACGAGTGGCTGAACCAGTTGCTCCATTATTTATGGGGCAACTTTCTGTTGCTCGACGACTTTTTCAGAAAAAACCTGCCCCGGGTTCGGGTGATGAAACCCGAAGCGACATACCTGGTTTGGCTCGATTTTACCGACTACGGGATGAACGACAACGAACTGTCGCGATTTTTAGCTGATGTTGCCAAAGTAGGGCTGAATAACGGGGGTCGTTTCGGCACTGGCGGCGATGGCTGGATGCGGATCAACATCGGTTGCCCACGAAGTATTTTACAGGATGCGCTGGGAAGAATCGAAAAAGCTTTTAAAGGTTAAATCCGTTCCCCGTATTTCTTCATCCTTTAAACCATTAATAATTCAAATTAATCCAGGAAACGGCTTCGTCAACATCCAAATCGACCATGCATTTGAAATGATTTTTCGGGCATTTCTGAAAACCGAGTTTCGAGCATGGGCGGCATTTGAGATTTTTATTTTCCATGATTTTTGAAGCAGGATGCGGCAAATAAGGAACCATGCCAAATTCGGGGACAGTATTTCCCCAAAACG
>CAZHKI010000008.1:0-19404 GCA_964533365.1 uncultured Maribellus sp.
ACTGACTGACCAGGACGATTACGCCAAAACCCGCAACTACTGGAAATACCTGAAGGCCAAGTTAAAAAAGGAAAACAGTGAGTTGGTTAGTGCCACTACCCAACTGAAATTGTTGGCTGTTGACGGCAAGCGATACTCAACAGACCTGTTGGATTTCGCCGGCATCATCGCTTTGGGCAAGCAATTCCCCGGAAAAAAAGCAAACCGGTTTATCGAGTGGTTTACCTTCAGCGATGATAGCATAGATGGAAAAAGCAAGTCAAAGGCCTATGCCCTGTTTGAAAGTTCCTTCATCAACGGCATCGAAGTGGGCACAGTCAAAGGGTTGAAACAGATTCACGCCTATCTGTTTGGCGGATTGTATGATTTCGCGGGACAAATCAGGCAAAAGAACATCTCAAAAGGAGGTTTTCAGTTTGCGGTATCCCGCTTTTTGGGCGACACATTAAAGCAAATTGAAGCCATGCCCGAAACTACATTCAACGAAATCGTGGATAAATATGTAGAAATGAACATTGCACACCCGTTTATGGAAGGAAACGGCAGAAGCGCCCGGATTTGGCTGGATTTGATACTGAAAAAACGCCTGAAAAAATGCGTGGATTGGAGTAAAATAAGCAAGCGGAAATATATGAACGCGATGATGTTAAGCCCGACAAACAGCAACGTTCTGAAAGAACGGTTGAAAAACGCTTTAACCAGCAAAATCAACGACTGCGAAATGTTTATGAAAGGAATTGACTATTCATATTATTACGAGGAAATTGATTAAAACTAAAATGGCATAAAAATGTAAGCTCCCCTTTCATAAAAATCAGAAATTCCCGGCCGCGAGAGGCTGCACCAACCCGGAATCAAATCATTCAACCTTTGCGAACCGCTAAAATTGTGGCGAATGGACGCCTTCCGAAAACACCTTTCTTATCAAAAATAACCATTCATTTTCGCCGCGGTTATCATTCCTAAATCAAATCGATTATCTTTGCGCTGATTTTTAAGGAATTGAAAGGAAATGGCACATAAATCAGGTTTTGTAAACATCATCGGGAACCCCAACGTGGGAAAATCAACCATCATGAACGCGCTGGTCGGCGAGAAACTGTCGATCATCACGCAGAAGATGCAAACCACCCGCCACCGCATAAAAGGCATCGTGAGCGGCGACGATTTTCAAATCGTTTACTCTGATACACCGGGGATTCTGAAACCCAACTACAAGTTACAGGAGACGATGATGAAGTTTGTGGATTCGGCGCTGATTGATGCCGACGTAATTTTGTACGTCACCGATGTGTTCGAATCAACCGGGAAAAACCCCGATTACATCGAAAAGGTGCGCAAATCGAACATGCCGGTCATCGTACTTATCAACAAAATCGATTTGTCGAACCAGCCCGATGTCATCAAACTGTATGAATACTGGACTTCGGTGTTCCCGGGAGCCGATGTTTTTCCCATTTCGGCACTCGAAAAATTCAATATCGAACCCATTTTCGACCGCATTCTTGAATTGCTTCCCGAAAATCCGCCGTTTTTCCCCAAAGATGAACTGACCGACCGCAACGAGCGGTTTTTCCTCCAGGAAATCATCCGCGAAAAAATTCTGCTCAACTACCAGAAAGAAATTCCCTATTCGGTGGAAGTGGTGGTGGAAGAATTTAAAGAAGCGGAAAAAATCATCAACGTCAAAGCGGTTATTTATGTGTCGCGCGACAGCCAGAAAGGAATCATCATCGGGCACCAGGGCAGCATGATTAAAAAAGTGGGCACTGAAGCCCGCAAGGATGCCGAAGAGTTTTTCGAAAAGAAAATTTTCATGAAATTGTTCGTGAAAGTCGATAAAGAATGGCGCGACAAGGATCGCAACCTGAAAAAATTCGGGTACGACGAGATTTGATAATTAGTTGTTAGTACAGAGTAATTAGTAGTTAGTGTCAAGATTTTTGGTGAGAAATGTACCGGGGATGAAGCCGGAAAAAAATACAAAGCAAACGGGGTAACCCGAAACAATAAACAGGATTAGAAATGAGCAGCAAAATAGTAGCAATAGTAGGAAGGCCCAATGTGGGGAAATCAACTCTGTTCAACCGGTTGGTTGAAGAGCGGAAAGCGATTGTGGACGAGATTTCGGGGGTTACCCGCGACCGTAATTACGGGAAAGGAAACTGGAATGGCATCGACTTTTCCATCATCGATACCGGCGGGTATGTGGTCAATTCCGACGATGTATTTGAGGCCGAAATCAACAAACAGGTCCACCTGGCCATTGACGAGGCCGATGTGATTTTATTCCTCACCGATGTGGAAGCCGGGATTACCGACCTCGACCAGGCCGTGGCTTCGCTGTTGCGCCGTTCAAAAAAAGAAGTGATTCTCGGGGTGAATAAAGTGGATAACAACCAGCGTATCCTGGACGCCCAGGAATTTTACGGGCTGGGATTAGGCGAAATCTACTGCATTTCGTCGATGACCGGCAGCGGTACCGGCGATTTACTCGATAAAGTGGTCGAGAAATTTCCGAAAGATGAGCCGGTGAACGAAGAAGAGGAAGCCCTGCCCCACCTTTCGGTGGTGGGCCGCCCCAACGTCGGAAAATCGTCGTTTATTAACGCGCTGATTGGTGAGGAACGCAACATTGTTACCGAAATTGCCGGAACAACCCGCGACTCCATTCATACCCGCTACAATAAATTTGGCTACGATTTTATGATTGTCGATACCGCCGGGCTGCGCAAAAAGGGAAAAGTACACGAAGACCTCGAATTTTATTCGGTGCTGCGTTCCATCCGGACCATCGAAAATTCCGACGTCTGCCTGCTCATGATCGACGCCACGCGGGGAGTGGAAGCCCAGGATGTAAATATTTTCAACCTGATCATAAAAAACAAAAAAGGGGTGGTCATTTTGGTCAACAAGTGGGATTTAATTGAAAAAGACACCCATTCGACCAAAAAGCTTACGGAAGAAATCCTCGAACGGATTGCCCCGTTTACCGATGTTCCCGTTTTGTTTATTTCGGCCCTCACCAAACAGCGGGTCCACAAAGCGCTGGAAACAGCAATGGAAGTGTACAACAACCGGAAACAGCGGTTAAAAACATCGGAACTGAATGAATTTTTGCTGGAGGCCATTGAAGCCTACCCGCCGCCATCGACCAAAGGTAAATTTGTGAAAATCAAATACGTTACCCAAATTCCTTCGCCAACGCCTTCGTTTGCTTTGTTTGCCAATTTGCCGCAATACGTGAAAGAACCGTACCGCCGGTATATTGAAAACAAAATCCGCGAAAGGTTCAATTTCACCGGAGTTCCTATCCAGGTATATTTCCGGCAGAAGTAATGGGGCAAACCGAACTGAAAACCTTTAATGTTGTGTTATAACCTAAAAATTTCATTGTTATGTTTATCGTCCATGTTTTTGTTCATGTGAAAGAAGAGTTTGTTGAAGAGTTTAAAGCCGTGACCATCGAAAATGCGAAAAACAGCATTCAGGAACCCGGGATTGCCCGGTTCGATATCATTCAGCAACAGGATGATCCGACAAAATTTGTTTTGCTGGAAGTTTACCGCACCTACGAAGATCCGGCCCGGCACAAAGTAACCGAACATTACCTGCGCTGGCGCGACACGGTAGCCGATATGATGGCCAGTCCTCGCACCAGCATAAAATATCACAATGTTTTTCCGGAAGATGAAGGATGGGATTAAATTTTGAATTCGCCACCACCACGCGAATTATTTTTGGCAATGGTTCGTTTAAAAAAATCCCCGGCCTCATGGAAGGCAGGGGGAAAAAAGTGCTGCTGGTAACCGGGAAGAACCCAACACTGGCCAACCGCCTTGATAATGAATTAAAGAAATCGGGCATTGAAAGCGTCCATTTCAGTATTGGAAGTGAACCCACTGCAACCGACATCGAAAATGGCGCCAGAATTGCCCGGAAAACCGGCTGCGACCAGGTTGTGGGAATTGGCGGCGGCAGCGCTATTGACAGCGCCAAAGCCATTGCCGCACTGGTTCCAAATACCGGCGAACTGACCGATTATCTCGAAGTGATCGGCAAGGGAAAACAACTGACCGAAGCGCCGCTGCCCTGTATTGCAGTGCCAACCACTGCCGGTACCGGCGCCGAAGTAACCCGGAATTCCGTGATAAAATCCAACGTACATCAGGTAAAGGTGAGCCTGCGCAGCGACCGGATGTACCCGTCGGTTGCTGTTGTCGATCCGGAACTGACCCTCACCATGCCGCCCGACATTACAGCCAGCACCGGCGCCGATGCACTCACCCACCTGCTCGAAACATTTGTTTCCGGTCAGTCGAACCCGTTTATCGACATGCTGTGCCGCGAAGGGATGCAACGGATTTCCGCTTCGCTGCTGCCGGCATTTACCGACGGCAGCAATTTGCAAGCCCGCGAAAATATGGCTTTTGCCAGCATGCTGGGGGGAATGGCGCTGGCCAACAAAAAACTGGGCGCAGTCCACGGTTTTGCCGGCCCAATCGGGGGAATGTTTCCCATACCGCACGGTACAGTTTGCGCCTGCCTGCTCCCGGCCGTTCTGGAAGTGAACATCGGGGCGCTGAAAATGAAAAATCAGGAATCCCTTGTAGCCAGGTTCAGGGAAGCGGCACAGATACTGACCGGTGATAAATCGGCAACTGCCGACGACGCCATTTCCTGGGCCAAAACACTCATCCAAAAACTGCAGATTCCTTCTCTGTCGGATTTTGGCCTCTCAACAGCCGATTTTCCAATATTAGCTGAAAAAGCTAAAAATTCAAGCAGCATGAAAGGAAATCCGGTGGAACTGGATAATCCGCAACTTTTTTCCATTCTCGAAAAATCGATTTAAATTTTGCCATGTTTCCGGGAAAAGGAAACCCGGAACATTTTACCGAATAAACTGTATCTTTGTGATACGATTTGAATGTAACAACTATGATAGGGAAATTTTTTCATACACCCGGCGCCAAACAGTTTCACATTACCCCGCGGTTTTACGATCCGGACAAGGAAGAACGGGAAGCACGGGAGAAAAGGATCAAGGAGGAATTGGGAATTGTGGATGAAAAAGTGGAAAATAACCGGCCTTACCGCCCGAATGTGAAAGGACAGTTCCGAAATTCAGAGGGATGGCAGGGCGGTTCATCGTCGAAAGCAAAAAACGCTTCCAACCGAAGGTTAATTATTTTAATCGTTATCCTGGCTTTAATTTTCTATTTGTTTTTCTATTCCGATTTTCTGTTTTGATTTTCATCGTGCTTCCAGTATTTAATAGTTTGTTCGCGTGAGTGATATAATCCAGTTATTGCCCGATTCTGTTGCCAACCAGATTGCAGCCGGCGAAGTAATTCAGCGGCCGGCTTCGGTGGTGAAAGAGTTGGTTGAAAATGCCCTTGATGCGGGCGCTACCGATATCATCGTTCATGTGAAAGATGCGGGGAAAACCCTGATCCAGATCACCGATAACGGCTGCGGGATGTCGCCCACCGATGCCCGGATGTCGTTCGAACGGCATGCCACGTCAAAAATCAGTTCAGCCAACGACCTGTTTTGTATCCGTACCATGGGATTCCGCGGCGAAGCGCTGGCTTCCATTGCAGCCATTGCCGATGTGGAACTGCGTACCAAAAGAATGGAAGACGAGGTTGGAACATTCATTCATATCATGGGATCAGAGCTGAAAACCCAGGAACCGGCAGCTTGCAGCAACGGTACCAGTTTCTCCATTAAAAACCTGTTTTTTAACGTCCCTGCACGGCGGAAATTCCTGAAAGGAAATACAGCCGAACTCAAACATATCATTTACGAAATCCAGCGTATTGCGCTCCCCAATCCCGAAATCAGATTTTCGCTGTTTCATAATAATCTGCCGCTGTACGAACTCCCGAAAACCAATTACCGCAAACGGGTGGTCGATGTATTTGGGAAAAATATCAACCAGAACCTGGTGCCGGTGGAGGAAAAAACCAGCCTGGTCAATATTCACGGTTTTGTTGGCCAGCCCAAATATGCCCGGAAAACCGTTGGCGAACAGTTCTTTTTTGTCAATGGACGATTTATGCGCCACCCCTATTTTCACAAAGCGGTAATGCAGGCCTACGAAAAACTGTTGCCACCCGACACATTTCCTTCCTATTTTCTTTTTCTGGAAACCGACCCGGCTGACATCGACATCAATGTCCACCCCACCAAAACCGAAATTAAATTTGAAAACGAAGGAGCCATCTGGCAGATTATTCATGCAGCCGTACGCGAATCACTGGGGAAACACAATGTAGTTCCTTCCATCGATTTCGACCAGAGCGGGAGCATCGAAATTCCCCTCCCCGAAAAAGATTTTGACAAAATCCGGTTCCCTGAAATTCAGGTAAATCCTGACTACAACCCCTTCCATTCGGGAAAAACGCCCAACATAACGGGGTCGAATTCTGAACGTTCGGGCAAAGCCAACCTGAACCGCTGGGAAGATTTATACCAGGGGGTCCAACTGAAATTACAGCCCGAATACCAGGAAACAGAAAAAAAGGAAGAGGATTTGTTTTCACGCAGTCATGAACCGTTTGCCGGGAAAAAAGTGCTTCAACTGAAACAAAAATACATTCTCATCCCGGTCAAATCGGGGTTGATGGTTGTCGATCAGAAACGGGCACACGAACGGATTCTGTTCGAGCAATTTATGGAGGTGTTAAAAACGGAATCGGTGGCCAGCCAGCAGCAGCTTTTTCCGCAAACCATTGAACTGAATCCGGCCGACGCAGCCATCCTTCAGCAGATTCTGCCCGATTTGCTTTCGCTCGGTTTCGACATCCGCGACTTCGGAAAAAACACATTTATCATCAGTGGCACCCCGGGAATGCTCGACGTTTCGTCGCCGGAACTGATTGTGGAAAAACTCCTCGAGGAATACAAAAATTCGCCGGTTGACGCCCGCTCGAAAGCCAGGGAACAGGTGGCCATTTCGCTGGCCAAAGCTTCGGCTATTGAATATGGCGCCGAGCTAAAACCTGAAGAAATCAACCACCTGATCGATCACCTGTTTGCCTGTTCAACACCCAACTTTTCGCCCGACGGGAAAAAGGTGCTGACCATTATTCCGACAGATGATATTGAAAAAAGTTTTAATAAATGACAGATTGTCGTTACTTTGAATCCAAAATAAAATGGCCTGGCAATTGCACAAGGCCATTCAAAAATTGAATTGGTATGAATTACAGGCCTGTTTTAAACCAGATACCTCCGGTTGTTAAAAACCTGATCATTATTAATGTGCTTTTTTTACTGGCCACCTGGGTTGTCAAAAATATGGGAATCGACCTGGTGGAAGTGATGGGAATGCATTACCCCGGATCCGATAAATTCAGGCTCCACCAAATTATCACCTACATGTTTATGCACGGCGGGCTGACGCACATTTTTTTCAATATGTTTGCCTTGTATATGTTTGGGCGCGTTCTGGAAAGTGTTTGGGGCTCGAAACGGTTCCTGATGTATTATCTGATAACCGGACTTGGCGCCATTGCCATTCATACGTTTGTTAACTATCTCGAAATTTCATCGGTGCAAAATGCCATCGATGCATTCAGGAACACGCCGTCACCTGAAGTTCTCGAGAAGTTTGTCAATAAACACCTGCCCAACGCTTCGTCGCAGGTACGTGATTTTATCATGTCGTGGTACAACGATCCAACCAGCACGGCTTTTGCCGGCGAGGGACTGAACCTGATGGAACGAATACTGGAACTGAAAATGGACATTCCCACAGTTGGCGCTTCGGGTGCGGTTTTCGGCATCCTGCTTGCGTTTGGGATGCTGTTTCCCAATACCCAACTGATGTTACTGTTCCCTCCTATTCCTATCCGGGCCAAGTATTTTGTGATTGGCTACGGGCTAATCGAATTATACCTGGGTTTTGCACAACCCGGAAGCAACGTGGCCCATTTTGCCCACCTCGGCGGAATGTTGTTCGGGTTTATCCTCATCAAATACTGGAATAAAAATTCGAGGCATTTTTATTAAAACAGATTTTGATATCTTGTTTTTTAAAATATGCAATTTGGAATTGAAAACATGAGTATCTGGGATGACATAAAATACACATTTAAAGAGGGTTCGGTATTAACCCGTCTCATTTACATCAACCTCGGGGTTTTCCTTTTGATAAAACTGGCAGGCGTTTTGTTCTACCTCGCAGGCCAGCCTTTTTCGTTGGCCGAATGGCTTTCAGTCCCGTCACAGCTAAATGAACTGCGTATCAAACCCTGGACACCGGTGACCTACATGTTTCTGCACACCGGATTTTTGCACTTGCTTTTCAATATTCTGGGCTTATACTGGTTCGGAAAACTTTTTTTATATCATTTTGAGGGGGACAAATTGCTGGGGCTCTATTTGCTGGGAGGTATTTCGGGCGCACTGGTATATGTTCTGGCCTATAATATTTTTCCGGTATTTGTTTCGGTAAACGGGTTGCTGCTGGGCGCCTCGGCATCGGTATTTGCCATTTTAACCGCCGTGGCCGTTTACGATCCCAACCGTGAAATCCACCTGCTGTTTATCGGACCGGTGGCCTTAAAATATGTGGCTGCCTTTTATGTTATTTTGTCCATTGTGGGGATATCATCTTCGAATCCGGGCGGAAACCTGGCCCATTTGGGCGGAGCAGCCTGGGGATGGTTTTATATTTTTCAGCTCCGCCGGGGTAGAGATTGGGGCGCCGGGTTGATACGTTTCATCAATCAACTGGCTCATTGGTTCAAACCGAAAAGCAAACTGAAAGTTTCATTTAAACAACCACCCCGGAACGATTATGAATACAACCGTTACAAAAATGAACAACAGGAAGAACTGAACCATATTCTAGACAAAATTGCCAAATCGGGGTACGATAGCCTATCAAAACAGGAAAAAGAAATCCTCTTCCGGCAAGGGAAAAAATAGGTTGAAAAATTCTAATTAGCGTACTGTTGAAATTTCACAAAATGCGCTTCTATTCCCCGATAAATAAGATTAAATGATTTCGGGTTAATCTTCAATTTCTGCATGGGCTTGGTGAATGCTGGCATTCAGTTCGAAACCCACCAACAAAATGAGCGACATCACATACATCAGCAGCAGGATAATCAGTAGGGTTCCGATGGAGCCGTACAATTTGTTGTACTGGCTGAAATTGTTGATGTAATAGGTAAAACCGGCAATGGTAAAAATGCTCAAAACCGTTGAGAGAGTGCCGCCTGCCGAGATGAAGCGCCATTTGGTTTTTTTGGCCGGGGCCATGTAATATAAAAACGAATAAGCAAAGAAAAAGAGCGATATGACAATAACCCACTTCCCAAAAGTGAGAAGATAAACGGTAAAGCTGTCGCGCAAAATATTGTGGTGGTCGAGGTACTGAATTAACGACTGCCCACCGGTAAGCATGGCGATGGCCACAGTAAGCAAAACCGAAAGGATAAGCAGGAGGATGGTGGCGGCCAGCCGCTGACTAAGCCAGCTCCTCCGATAAATGGTGTGGATGGTGGCATCGAAAGCGCTCATCATCGATGCCAGTCCGTTGGTCGAAAAAATGAGCGCCATAAAAAAACCCAGTGAAAGCAAATCGCCGCGTGACTGCATCAGAATGTCGGTCAGCGTATCTTCAATAGTTACAAAAACCCCTTCGGGAACCACCTGCTGAATGAGCATAAACAATTCATTTTGAAAATTTTTTATCGGAATATAGGGAATCAAGGTGAACAGAAAAATTACAAACGGAAAAAAGGCGATAAAAAATGAAAAAGCGATGGCCGAAGCCCTTGTGGTGATAGCCCCGTTAACGATACTTTTCCAAAAAAACAGTCCTACATCGTAGAGTGGAACTCCATCGAAAAATGGGAAAGAAATTTTTTTAGCCCGATTGGCCATTCGTTCCCCTACCTGTTTGATTTTATCAAAATTCAGCCAACCCTCAATCATCGGGGTATTATTGTTTTTCTATCCTGAACTGGTGGATGTAATCTTTTCCGTCGGTTTGTTTCAGTAAAAAGTAAACCCTGAAACTGCCGTTCTTGGTATTCAGGTTTCCGATTACATATTTGGCGCCTTCTTTTCGCACATCGTGAAGTACCGTGAAGCTTTCGGGGGAGAAACTGCTGAAGAAATTGCTGACAATCTGCTGGGCTTGTGCTTTACTGTAAACATTGTCGTTGTCGAGAACCACCAGTTCCACGTTTTGGTTAAAATATTGCGAAAGTGACTTTGCATTGCCCGATTTCAGGCAGACAATAATCTCATCGGTTATTTGCGCCTGTGCTGTCATCAGAACGAACATGAACCCGGCGAAAAGAAAAAATCTCCGAATGTGTTTTTTAATTGATGGCATTATTTTCATTTTTATTTTATAAGCGTCAATTGTTTAGCAAAAACTGTGCAAAAAAAAAATTACCTCCTTATTTTTAGTGTAAATTTATAAAATTATAATTCAATTGACAGGATGAAGCTTACTTTATTGGTGATTGGCAAAACCGACGCGGCATATCTCCGTGAAGGGATTGATGAATACACGAAGCGGCTGAAGCGGTATGTACCGTTTGAAATGGAAATCATACCCGATATTAAAAAAGCCGGGAACATGCCTGTTGATTGGCAAAAGAACCGGGAAGGCGAACAAATATTGATGAAAGACACAGCAGGAAAAGAGTTCCACCTGTTCGACGAAAACGGCGAATTGATGACCTCGAAAGAATTGGCCGCATTTCTCGAAAGAAAAATGGTTAGCGGACTGAAAGAACTTGTTTTTGTTATTGGTGGACCTTATGGTTTTTCACCGGAAGTATATCAGCGGGCCAACTCCAAAATTTCATTGTCGCGGCTTACCTTTTCGCACCAAATGGCGCGACTTTTGTGTGTTGAGCAACTTTACCGGGCGTTTACCATTCTAAAAGGCGAACCGTACCATCATGATTAATATGTTGCTAAGACTGAACAAATATAGTTATCTGATAATTGCACTTTCGCTTTTTATCGTTGCGGCCGTGGTTGAAAACGGACTGCTGAAAAAACATCCGGAAACCCATTTGATCCGTGATTTTCAGAAAAATCTGCTGGAGAATGAAGCCAACCTGAAAACCAATATGGATCAGATTGTCAGTATGATTGCAGCGGACAGTTTCGATGATAATTTTAATGAAACCATGGCTGTTTATCATCCTTTGCTGGAAAGTAAAGCCATTGGTTTTTTAATTTACCAGGCCGGAACCCTCAAATACTGGTCTGATCGTTCCATTTCATTTTTTAGCCGGATTGATGATTTCGAAAAACCCAAGGGCTTACTGGTATTGCCTAACGGATATTACCTTGCCGAAACGCGCAATACCGGCGATTTTCAGATTGTCGGGCTTCATTTAATTAAAAATAATTACCGCTACGAAAACAAGTACCTGAAAAACAATTTCTCGGACAGTTACTCTTTGCCCGACGAATTTGAAATTGTGGAGGATGCCGGCGACAGCGCCTTTCCGGTATTCGGTGGTGACGGTAAATATCTGTTTTCGCTGACCCCTGGAGGCGAATATCTGTGTACCAAGCATCAATTGTACCTTCCCGGGATCATCTATTTTTTCGGGTTGATTGTCCTGCTTTTTTATTTTCGAAAAGAGTTTGTAGAAACGAAGTCGCCTTTTTTTATCAAAATTTTCTTTCTGGCTACGGCACTTTTTTTGGTTTACTGGCTGCACCTTATTTTCCAAATACCCAAAGTTTTTTATCACCTCGACTTTTTCAGCCCCGACTATTTCGCGCTGAACAACTGGCTTCCCTCGCTTGGCGACTATTTTATACTGGCCCTGTTTTTCTTTTTCTGGCTTTACAATTTTGGTTCAGGGCTGAATATCGGGCAAATCCACGACGACACAAAACTGTCCCGGAAAACCATCTTTGTCCTGCTGGTTTTGTTTAACGGGATTCTTTATTTGCTGGTCAATTTCTACATCGAAAAACTGATTAACAACTCCACCCTCTCGTTTTCGTTACATAAAATTATTGAAATTTCTGCCCAAAGTGCGTTGGGAATTTTTTCGGTTGGCTTGTTTTTGCTGGCTGTAATCCATTTTACCATTAAAATCAGCGACCAGTCACAAAACGATTTCAGGTTAGGGCAGGCTGCACTGGTTATTGCTGCTATAACCTTTTTTCTTGGCATGGTCAGTTTTTTTACGACAAGACGGGTACCCTTTGCAGCCGTGATCTTTTTTGGTATTACTTCGGTACTGGCTTTTCTTTTCAGCAAAAATTATTTGCAAAAATTCACGCTGAGTTACCTCATCATTTATGTTTCGCTCACATCGGTTTATTCACTGGTTGTTTTTTACAGTACCATAGGATTAAAAGAGCGTGAACACCAGAAATTGTTTGCCGTGACCCTGGTTACTGAACGCGACCCAGCGGCCGAAGTATTCCTGGCCGAAATTCAAAAACAAATCAGTATTGATTCTGAAATCCCCAAATTGCTTATTCAAAACAAGGAAGCATTACAGGAATACCTGAAAACCACCTATTTCAGCAGCTACTTTAATAAGTACCTGTTCGATTGTTATGTCTGTTCAGGCGAAGATAGTTTATACATCGAAATGTGGGGACGGATGGAGGATTGCTTCCCGTTTTTCGAAGACATGATCAGTTCACAGGGATTTCAGGTGCCGGGAACCAGTTTCTATTTTATGAACAACATGAACGGGAGAATTTCATATACCGGGAAACTTTACTATCCGCTCACTTCCGAGAGCAGCGGCGTTTCCATTTATATCGAACTGAATTCCGACATTCTTTTTGAAGGAATTGGATTTCCTGAACTGCTCATCGACAAATCGATGGTAAAAGCCGATAATTACAAAAAATTCAGTTACGCCAAGTACTCGGGTGGCGAACTTACCGATAAATTCGGCGATTACGGGTACAACTTTCATGTTGACGGTTACCTTTCGTCGTTCGAAAACGACCGGCAGGTGCAGGACGACGAATTTGTGTATAACCGCTGGGACGGCCTCGAACACCTGATTTACCACACCCGCGAGGGAAACTATGTTATTGTTTCGAGAAAACCTTTTACCGTGGGCGATTACCTGATTTCATTCCCATACCTCTTTGTTTTTTACTTTTTGTCGGTACTGGTTTTATCGTTTATCGGGAACCCGAACATGAGAAAACGACCGGTTTCGTTCAACCTGAAAATCAGAATCCAGGCTGCCATTATTTCCATTGTTTTTATTTCGCTGCTGGTAGTGGCCCTTGTTACTATTTTTTATAACATCAGGGAATACCGCGAAAGACACCGCCAGGATTTGAACGAAAAAATGAAATCGATTTCCGAAGAGATCGACATCCGGCTCGACGTGGTTGACGAAATTACGGTGGAACTGGAAGATTGGCTGCACCGCGAACTGGTCAAACTATCCAATATTTTTCAAACCGATATTAATATCTACGGGACCGACGGTAACCTGATCGCCTCATCTCGTTTCGAAATCTTCGAACGCGGACTGATTTCAACCCGGATTAATGCCCAGGCCTACTACGAAGTGTATCAAAATTTCCAGATCAATTATTTTCAGCCCGAAAAAATAGGGCAACTTTCGTACCTGTCGGCTTACCGGCCTATTTTAAATTACAAGGGCGATTACCTTGGATTCATCAATCTACCCTATTTCATCAAGCAGGATAACTACTCCCAGGAAATTTCGACCTTTATTGTCGCTTTCATAAACTTGTATGTGCTTTTACTGCTGGCCAGCATTATTGTTGCCGTATTTATTTCGAACCAGATTACCCGGCCACTGGTACTCATCCAGGAGAACCTGAAAAAAATGGGTCTGGGCAAACGCAACGAACCCATTTTGTATAACCGGAAAGATGAAATTGGCAGCCTGGTGAAAGAATACAATAAGAAAGTGGAAGAACTGGCGGTAAGCGCCGAATTGCTGGCCCGTTCGGAACGCGAATCGGCCTGGCGCGAAATGGCCAAACAAATTGCCCACGAAATTAAAAACCCGCTGACCCCGATGAAACTGAACATCCAGCATTTGCAACGGACAAAAGGCGAAGGGGCCGAATACAACAAATACATCGAACGGGTTACAGCCACGTTAATCGAACAAATCGATAACCTGTCGAATATTGCCACCGAGTTTTCCAATTTCGCCAAACTGCCTGCAGCCCGCAACCAGGTTTTCAACCTCACCACACAACTCCAAAAAGTAATTAACCTGTTCGAAACCCACGATCAGGCCAAAATGGTCTTTCAACCCAACCGTCTCGAAAATATTGAAGTGAATGCCGACAGGGAACAGCTTTCGAGAGCGATCATTAATTTAATTAAAAACGGAATTCAGTCAATCCCCGAAAATCGTAAAGGCAAAATCATCATTCGGTTATCCCGCCGCGAACACATGGCCGTTATCGAGGTTTCCGACAATGGCGCCGGAATTCCGATGGAACTGCGCGACAAGCTTTTTGGCCCTAGTTTTACAACAAAATCCAGCGGGATGGGCCTCGGGCTTGCTATTGTAAAAAACATTGTCGAAAATTTTTCGGGTAAAATCTGGTTCGAAACCGAACTGGGGAAAGGAACCAGTTTCTTCATCGAAATCCCGGTTTATGAACCTTCTCAATCCGATTAATTACAGTAATTTTTGCAGAAAATATAAAATTCTGTTATCCTTGCATGGTGTCACAATAAATTAAAAATTCTGAACGATGGTTCCTCTATCATTTCGAGAAATATCGGAAAGGCTTAAAAAAACAGATCTCCCTGAAATTGATCTGGTCATTGGCATCGGTTCCGGGGGAATTATCCCGGCAGGTTTTGTCGCTTTTCACCTGAATGCCGAGTTGCAGGTAATTACCCTGAATTACCGCGACGAACAAAATAACCCACGATACGACGAACCTCGAATCCTTCAAATGCCTGATTGGCAGCTCGAAGGGAAACGGATTCTTTTAGTCGACGATGTGTCGGTATCAGGAAAAACCATAAACACCGCACTCGAACTGCTCAAAGGGTACAATGTCAAAACCATGGCCATGAAAGGAAAAGCCGACTATGTTCTTTTCCCCGAAATCAAAGATTGTGTCAAATGGCCCTGGAAACCTTAAAGTCGGATAGATGACACAGAGATTTTTTAAAATAATAAAATGGATGACGGGAGTGGGATTAAGCCTTATCCTTTCAGCCTGTTCTCCGACCTCCGGCGAGGCTTACCTCCACGATTTTGAACAATTTGTGGAACGGGTGGAAAAATATCACAACGATTACAACAAAAAAGATTGGGAATGGGCCGACTCAAGGTTCAGAAAATACAGCGAAGAATGGTTCAGAATCTATGAAAATGATCTGTCCGACAGCGAAAAAATTAAAGTATTTGAACTAAAACTGAAATACACCTCGTTCAAAAGCAAGAATAACCTGAAGAAAATTTACCGCGAACTGGTGGAGAAAGATTTGAACAAAGCAAAAGAAAATCTGGACGGTTATATTGAAAAAAACCTGGACCATGATGTGGAAAAAATCATTGAAGGGGCAAAGGAAATTGGCGACTCAGCTGTAAAAGTCCTGGAGGAAGCTTTGGAAAAAATTGATAAAGAGTTTTAGGTATTTCCTTTGTTTTGGGTGTCATACAACTGTAACATACACAAGAAATAACCAACTTTGAAACGATTATGAAAACTGTAAAAATAATCCTGTCGTTCATCACTGTTATTTCCCTGCTTTCGTTCAGCGAAGGAGGAAAAAAGTTCAAACCCGGCGAAATCTGGCCCGATAACAACGGAGTCCACATCAATGCACACGGTGGCGGAATACTTTTTCATCAGGGCAAATACTACTGGTTTGGCGAACACAAAACCGAAGGCCGTCGTGGAAACACAGCCTGGGTGGGTGTTCACTGCTATTCGTCAGATAACCTGTACGACTGGAAAGACGAAGGGATAGCCATGAAAGTAAGCGATGATCCTGAAAGTCCCATAACCGCCGGTTGCGTGATTGAACGCCCCAAAGTAATTTTTAACCCAAAAACCGGTAAGTTCGTGTTGTGGTTTCACCTTGAATTAAAAGGGCAGGGATACAACGCTGCAAAAACCGGCGTGGCTGTGGCCGATAATCCCACCGGGCCTTATACATTTCTGAAGGCGCTGAATCCCAATGCCGGAGTATGGCCGGATGGTTTTCCCGAAGAACTGAAAAACAAAACCTGGCCCGACAGCATCAAACCATGGTCGGAAGTGTGGATTGAAGCGGTAAAAGAAGGGATGTTTGTGAAACGCGATTTCGAAAAAGGCCAGATGGCCCGCGATATGACCTTGTATGTGGATGACGATGAAAAGGCTTACCATATTCATGCATCAGAAGAAAATTTAACGCTTCACATCTCTGAATTAACCGACGACTACCTTGGATTTACCGGAAAATACATCCGCGTTGCCCCCACCGGCCACAACGAGGCTCCTTCCATTTTTAAACGGAACGGGAAATATTACATGGTAACTTCAGGGTGTACCGGTTGGGCTCCCAATGCAGCCCGATTGCTGGTTTCCGACTCCGTAATGGGAAACTGGGAATATGTTGAAAATCCCTGCGTGGGCAATGATAAAGAGTTGACATTCCATTCCCAAAGCACTTTTATTTTGCCGGTTGAAGGGAAAAAAGATGCGTTCATTTTTTTGGCCGACCGCTGGGTTCCCGAAAACGCTATCGACGGACGCTACATTTGGCTGCCTATTCAGTTTAAGGAAAACGGGGTGCCGTTTCTCGAATGGATAAATGAATGGGATCTCGGTTTTTTTAACTGATTCTTCCCTGACATTTACTTCACTGGCTTACCTAAATCAGGCTTCAGGGCAATAAATTTTTGCCACCCTGCTGAAAGAGATAAATCCAATATTTGGTATCAAATCAATACTATCGGTTTTGAAGATCGTTTCGGAAGGAAGTCCTGACACAACGAAACCCGATATACGATTTTGTGGTGTCCTGGTATTCGAAACTTCGGGTTGAAGTGCGGATAAAATAGGCTATATCTTTCCATGAGCCACCACGAACGACTTTCCGTTTCATTACCGGCGAATCATCGGGTTTTGCGTTATATTGCAATTCGGGATTCAGGTCGCTGATAACATCGTAAGCCGATTCGTAAAAGGCGCTGCTGGTCCATTCGGCTACATTTCCGGCCATATCGTATAATCCATATGGATTGGGGTCAAATGTGCCTACTTTCATCGCAACGGTTGTTGTAGGGCTGTCAGCGACATAGTTCCCCCGTAAAGGTTTAAAATTGGCCACAAAACAGCCTTGAACATTCCTGGTGTAATATCCTCCCCATGGATATAATGAATTTTCAAGTCCGCCGCGGGCAGCCAGTTCCCATTCCGTTTCCGTGGGCAACCGGAAATCATGAGCCGGAGTTTCGTTAAAGCGTGAATTGAAATTGCTTTTAAGTTGGGTTCTCCAGTTGCAAAAAGCTTTTGCCTGTTTCCAGTTAACGCCAACCACCGGATAATCATCAAAACCTACATGCGAAAAATACTTCATGGTGAAAGGGTCGTTAAAGGTATAGGAAAAATCCCTGATCCAGCACAAGGTATCGGGGTACACCGGAACCCTTTCCATCATCAGGAAACTGCTCCGGTTTTCTATGGGAACAATTTCTCCTTTCGAATTGGTGACGGTCCCGTTATATCTTTGATGTTCAAAATCATAACTGTTTTGTCGGCGTGCTGCCTGGTTATAATCAACCCAGTAATATTCATAAATTAATTTACGGCTGTCGATCTCTTTTTTATGGGCAAACCGTTCATCTTCGGGCATATAAAGTTCTTCAAGTGTCATTTGAAATTCAGGATCATTCCACTCAATCCTGTCGGACCATTTTAAAATGGGTGTTTTCAGGGGAACACCCTGCGGTGTTTCGGTAATAATAAAATTGGGATTTGTTTCGCCCAGCAACCGGCGGGCGATGGAATCGCGTACCCAGTAAACAAACTCGCGGTATTCATTATTGGTTATTTCGGTGTCGTCCATCCAAAAGGCTTCCACCGAAACCGTTTTAGTTGGCGTCGCATTTTGAAGGACTTCGTCGTCGGATGGCCCGATTCCGTATGATCCCCGCTGAATATATACCATTCCGTATGGAGAGGGCTCAAACCATTCTTTATAACCGTTCTCTTCACCTGGAATATATGTATTCGATTTCTGACACGAATGAGAAAGCATTCCCAGCAATAAAATGGTGTATATCCATGCTTTGTTCATTCTTCCTAATCAATTGATAACGGTGTAATCCGGTAAGTAAAACGAAAGGTTTTGTTATAAATTATTGCTTCAATAAAAAAGCCTTATGATTTTCATAAGGCTTATATAATTGATTTTGCCTTTTAGTATTCCCAAAGATCCTGTTCAAAATTAAAGATTTTATTTTCGATGCGTTTCGATTCAAGCATAGCCTCTCTCCCATTCAAGTATGAACTGATGAGGCGGTTGTTGTACACATTGGATTCCTGAACAACGTAACTGCTGAAAAACCGTTTGATAAACAGGTCGTCGAACGACATTTGCTGGGAATCGTTATTGGGGTTCAGCACCAGGCTGGTGGAAAGTAAATCCCTGACTTCGGGATAATAAACCCAAAATACTTTTTGGCGCTGTACCTGGCCTGAAGCATCGTTTTCGCGAACAAACTCCCGAATCGGGCAAAGGCCAATAATCCGAACGTTCAACGTGGATGTCCCTTTATCAAAATACCATTCTTCCTTAATCATATATTGCTTGATTTCGTTGGGCCTGATTTCCCCTTCAACGGTGACCGTAGTCCGTTCACCGGTGTCGAAATCAATTTTTTCTTCTGTAGTGGTTTCGGCGCCAAACGATTCCTGTACTTGTGCGATGGTCATCGGGACTTTAAAATCATCGTCCAAACGGGCATCGTAAGGTGTTATTTGACCGGTTTTAATTCCTTCGAGCAGCAGCGAAATTAAATTTTTCCGTCCGTCAACTTCAATCGAAGGATAATAAAGCGGCAGGTTCATTTTTTCACGTAAATCGACGATCCTCCAAACTTTTTTCGACCAGAAAACATCGGCCTCCCTTACACTTGGCAGCGGCATTGGCTTTTTCTGATAGATATCGGTTTGTTTAAATGCACTGTTTACAATTTGTGCACTGGTATGGTTACCTGCCAGTGAAAAAATAAACAGTACAATTCCAGTATAAACTAACTTTTTCATATTTTAAAGTATTTTGAATGAAATTGGATCCAATTCCCTGGTACTACCATCGTCTCCAACTGCTTTAATATTTCCTATATATACCAAACTATTAGGGGCCAGACGTTCAAACTGTTCTTTCTGCTCTTTGGTGAAACGGTTTGAAGTTGACTT
>CAZHKI010000009.1:0-767 GCA_964533365.1 uncultured Maribellus sp.
CCGAACAAAACGGCTACAAACTGAAAATTGCCGATATGCAGCCCGGTGACGAAGCAGGAATTAAAAGCTGTACCCTCGAAATTGATGGCGAATTTGCCTACGGTTACCTCAAAAGCGAAAACGGGGTTCACCGGCTGGTGCGGCTTTCGCCGTTTAACGCGCAAAACAAACGGATGACTTCGTTTACCTCGGTTTATGTGGCGCCCCTGGTTGACGATACCATCGAAATTGAAATCAACCCGGCCGATATTACCTGGGACACCTTCCGCAGTGGTGGCGCCGGCGGACAAAACGTGAACAAAGTAGAAACCGGTGTCAGGCTGAAACATGCCCCCTCCGGTATCATCATCGAAAATACCGAAAGCCGCTCGCAACTGGGCAACAAGGAAAATGCACTACGGTTGCTCAAATCGCAGCTTTACGAAATAGAACTGCGGAAACGCCGCGAAAAAACCATGGAAATCGAGTCGCAGAAAAAGAAAATTGAGTGGGGATCGCAAATTCGTTCGTATGTGCTGCAGCCTTATAAAATGGTGAAAGATGTACGTACCGGTTACGAAACCGGAAATGTGAATGCGGTGCTCGACGGCGAACTCGACGGTTTTATCAAAGCCTACCTGATGCAGTTCGGCGGAGAATAATTCAAGAACATCCGGGTTTTCTTTTGAATTCTCAAAGCCTTTTCAGATATTCGGGATTTACAGTTCCTTTTTGTTTTAAAACTAAACAGGATTACCATGTATTCCGACCAGAATTTCATCAATCGC
>CAZHKI010000009.1:777-11187 GCA_964533365.1 uncultured Maribellus sp.
GCGAAATCAGTTGGCTATCGTTTAACGAGCGGGTTTTACAGGAAGCAGAAGATCCGGCCACGCCGCTTTTCGAACGAATCCGTTTTATCGGGATTTTTTCCAACAACCTCGACGAATTTTTTCGCGTGAGGGTGGCAGCTGTGCGGCGTATGGTGGACATCGGGAAAGACGAGGAAAACCTGCTCGGAAATTACACTCCCCGCGAACTTCACGATAAAATCCAGGAGATTGTTATCCGGCAGCAAAACAAGGTTCAGGAAATCTTTACCGATATCTTGGAAGAATTGAAAGAGAACCTTATTTATCTGCTCAGCGAAAAAAACCTCAATCACAGCCAGAGTATTTTCGTGAGAAAATATTTCAACGACAAAGTGCTTCCCAACCTGGTCCCCATCATGTTGAGCCGCAAAAATAAATTTCCGTATCTGCGCGACCGTTCAGTTTATTTAGCTGTTAAACTATCCAAAAAATCGGATCCCGGCGATGTGGCTTATTCGCTGATTCGCATTCCCGGACGTTCGGTCCCGCGGTTTTTGGTCCTGCCCAAAAGCGGGAAGAAAAAATTTGTGATGTTGCTCGACGATGTCATCCGGTTTTGCCTAAACGAACTGTTTTTCTATTTCGACTATGATGTTCATGAAGCTTTTACGCTAAAAATTACCCGCGACGCCGAACTCGACATCGACGACGACATCTCGAAAAGTTTTATGGAAAAAATGAGCAGCAGCCTCAAAAAACGGAAAATCGGGAAGCCCGTTCGGCTCATTTACGACAGGGATATGCCGGAGGATTTAAAAAGTTTCATCCTAAAAAAGATGAAACTCGACAGTGGCGAAAATGCACTTCCCGGCGGGCGGTACCACAACCACAAAGATTTTATGAATTTTCCCGAAATCGGGAAAAAGAAACACTATTACTCGAAACTTCCACCGTTCAGGCACAAGGATCTCCGGCCCAACACCAGCGTTTTGCGCATTCTCCGGAGGAAGGACGTTATGCTGCATTACCCGTACCAAACCTTCAACCATTTTCTCGACTTGTTGCGCGAGGCCGCCATCGATCCGCAGGTCCGCGAAATCGGGATCACCATTTACCGCGTAGCCCCCGACTCAAAAGTGGTGAATGCTTTGCTGAATGCCGTTCGAAATGGAAAAATCGTTACGGTGGTCATCGAGTTACAGGCCCGTTTCGACGAGGAAGCCAATATTTTTTGGTCGGGAAAATTGCAGGATGAAGGCGCCAATGTAATTAACGGGGTCCCGGGAATGAAAATCCACAGTAAGCTGCTTTGGATTAAACGCTACGAAGACGGAGGAACCCGGAATTATGCCTATATCGGCACCGGGAATTTTCATGAAGGCACAGCCCGTGTTTATGCCGATGAAGGTTTGCTTACTTCCGATCCGCGGCTGGCCAACGAGGTGGAAAATATTTTCGAATTTTTCAAACAAAATTACCGGCATTTCAACTATAAACATCTGGTAGTAAGTCCATTTTATATGCGCGATTTCTTTTCCGACTGTATTGATCGCGAAATAGAATGGGTCCGAAAAAGTAATAACGGCTGGATGATCCTTAAAATGAACAGCCTGATTGATCCCGGAATGATGAAGAAAATTTACGAAGCCGGCCAGGCCGGAGTGAAAGTACAACTTATCGTAAGAGGAATTTTCGGGATGCAAACGGGGATAGAAAATTTAAGTGAAAACATCACCGCCATTAGTATCGTTGACAAGTACCTCGAACATTCGCGCATTTTTCTTTTTGGGAACGGCGGCGATGAAAAAATGTACATTTCGTCGGCCGACTGGATGCCGCGAAACCTAAACCGGCGTATTGAAGTCGCCTGCCCGGTATATAATCCCGAAATCAGGGAAGAATTGAAGGAAATGCTGAACATTCAGTTGAAAGACAATTCAAAAGCCCGTATTCTCGATCCCGATCTGAAAAATGAATACAACATGGGAGAACCCGGGGAAAATTTCAGGGCACAGGAAGATTATTACAACTTCATTAAAAATAAACACCACATTGTGATGAAAATATACCACAACCCGCGTTGCGCCAAAAGCCGCGCCGGACTCAAGTACTTAGAAGAAAAAGGTTATGATATCGAAATTGTCAGGTATCTTTCCACCGGAATCAGCGAGCAGGAACTTCGTGAAATCATCGCCAAAACCGGAAAAAAACCATTCGATTTTGTAAGAACGGTGGAAAAAGACTACCTCGATAATTACAAAGGAGCGGTATTATCCGACAGCGAGTGGATCAAAATTTTGTCGGAAAATCCCCGGTTGCTGCGCCGCCCGATTGTTGTTAACGGCGACAGGGCTGTTTTGGCCAATCCTCCTGAAAATGTGGAAAATATTATTTAGCTGATTTGCAACTTTTTTTGCAGCAACTGGATTTCGGCTTCCAGTTGTTTTTTGCGTTTAATGGCTTTCGAAAGTGCCAACGCATCAATAACTGCCTGCTTGTCGTACGATTCAAGAATAATGTAATAATATTCTTTCCCCAGAAAAACAGCCTTTAACCGCCGGTCGGCATATTGGGCAATAAATTCCATCACACCGTTGTCTTTCCCGTCGCGGTACGAAACTTTTTCCCATTTGTATTCCATGAAATCGCTCCGGTGGTTGTTTACATTGTCCACGGGGATTGTTTCGGTGGAGGCCTCGTCTCCCTGATCATAAACCCGTATGCTGGTGTGATTCAGCCAGTTTTTCCCGTAATAATTGCTGCTCAGGTACATTTCGCCCCGTTCGTCGAGGTAAACCTGAATATAGGAACGGTTCCATGCCCGTTCAAACGTTTGCCGTTTATGGGTATATTGCTGATAACGGTCGAATTCAGTTTTCTCTTTTTCAAAAGGTTTTTCCAGTTCGGTAATCAAAATATTTAACGAGTCGAGTTCTGTTTCTTTTTGCTGGAGCAGGCTAAAATGGACTTCGTTTAACAGATTTTTAGCTGCGTTCACCGAGTAAACTGCTTCAGGATATAATGCAGCAATGCTGTCGAGATGTAACAGCGCGTTGGTTGTGTCCTGCTTTTCCAGCAACGACTTGGCCAGATTCAGTTTAACCCGGGCTTTTTCTTCCTGCGACGGACCGCAGGCAACCAGCAGAACCAGTAATATCAATACCGGGAAATGGAATGAAAATTTCATATTTTAGTTGTTTTGCACAAAATTACTAATTTTAGAACAAAATCAACGATTATGATTACGCTCACACAGTTGGAATATATTGTTGCTGTCGATACCTACCGCCATTTTGGAAAAGCAGCCGAAAGTTGTTTTATCACCCAGCCCACGCTTTCGATGCAAATCAAAAAGCTGGAAGAGGATTTGGAGGTAATTATATTCGACCGCAGCATCCAACCACTTATTCCCACCGATGTGGGACAGCGGATTATTGACCAGGCACGGATGGTTTTGAAAGAGGCCGACGAAATCAATAACATTATAAAAGACCATAAAAACCAGGTTTCAGGAATGCTGCGAATTGGAATTATTCCCACGCTGGCGCCTTATCTCCTGCCGGTTTTTGTTGGGAAATACAAAAAGAAATATCCCAATATTTTTATCAAAATCGTAGAGCAAACCACCGAAAATATTGTGAACCTTCTGAATAAAGATTTGATTGATGTGGGCATTCTCGTTACTCCGCTGAAAGAAGAGAAAATCAACGAAAAACCGATTTTTTACGAAGAGATGATGATTTACGCCAACTCGGGGCACCGGCTGCACAAACAAAAAGAAATTACGCTGAAAGATATTGCCACCCCCGAAATCTGGCTACTGAGCGACGGGCACTGTTTCCGCGACCAGGTGATCAACCTCTGTTCGTTTTTGGGTACAACCGACAGCAACCTCCCGTTTCATTTTGAAGCTGGATCGTTGGAAACCCTTATGAATATTATTGATCGCGAAGGCGGGATTACACTAATTCCCGAACTGGCCAAAACCGCCATGTCGGAAAAGCGGCTTGACAACGTGAAGTCGTTTACAAGTTTTAAACCACTTCGCGAAATCAGTCTGGTCTATTCCCGGCATTTTGCCAAACACAAGCTGATTAACCTGCTTTGGCGCGAAATCAGGGAAGATATTCCGAAAGAACTTCAGGACGATAAAAGAGGAACGGTGGTGGAATGGAAATAATGTTTTCCTTTTAAAAAAAAATAACTAAATTTGCGCCGCAATTTGCGGACGTGGCGGAATTGGTAGACGCGCCAGACTTAGGATCTGGTGCCACACGGCGTGGGGGTTCGAGTCCCTTCGTCCGCACAGCAAAACCGCCAACCTTCCTTTTTTTATGGCAAGTGTTGGCGGTTATTTACATGCAGGTATTTGAATTTAACTATTATTTATCATGAACATTACCCGGGAAAATATTGACAGCGTAAATGCGGTAATTAAACTAACCATTGAAAAATCAGACTACGAAAAACCAGTATCCGATGCGTTGAAAGATTACCGCCAAAAAGCATCTGTACCAGGTTTCCGACCGGGAAAAGTTCCGGCCGGGCTGATTCAAAAAAAGTTTGGAAAAGCCATTCTTCTCGACGAAGTAAACAAGGCATTATCGAACAACCTGTCGAAGTACCTTGTGGAAGAAAAGCTGAACATCCTGGGCGAACCGCTTCCCAACGAAGAACATCAAAAAAATATCGACTGGGACAACGACGAAACCTTCGAGTTCGCTTTCGACATTGCGCTGGCGCCCGAAGTTAACGTTTCGCTCGACAGTGAAACCCCGTTTGAATATTACACCATCGCCGTTTCAGAAGAAATGATTGACAAGCAGGTGGAAATGGCCGCGTCGCAACTGGGTCAGAATGTTCCTGACGAAACAATCGTTGAAAACAGTTCGGTCAGAGGCGACTTTATCCAGTTGGACGAAAATGGGGAAGCGCTCGAAAACGGCATTCAGCCACAAGGCGTCCTCCTGGCTGTTGATATGATGAAAGACGAAGAAATCAAAGCCGCTTTTATTGGCAAACAAAAAGGCGATGTGTTAACATTCGATCCGGTAAAAGCTTTTGAAAACCGGCACGAAGTGGGCCACATGCTGAACATCAGCCACGAAGCCGCCCACGATTTGAACAGCGAATTCCGTTTCACCGTTACCGAGATTCTTCGCTTCGAAAAAGCAGAACTGAATGAAGACCTTTTCAAAAAATTGTACGGCGAAGAAACCGAGGTGAAAACCATGGAAGATTTCAGAAATAAGATTAAAGAAGAAATCGCAGCCAACCTGGTTTATTCTTCCGACCATAAATTTGCACAGGACACCCGTGATTTACTGATTGAAAAATCGAACCTTCAGTTGCCCGAAGCTTTCCTGAAACGCTGGCTGATGGCGGTAAACAAAAATCTCACAGAAGAACAAATCGACAACGAATTTGATTGGTTTATCAAAGATTTGCAGTGGCAGTTGATCAAAGATTCCATCATCAGGGAAAATGAGCTGACGGTAACTCCCGAAGAAACCCAGGATTTTGCAAAACAACTGGCACGGGCGCAGTACCAGCAGTACGGAATCTACGACATTCCTGAAGAACAACTCGAATCGTTTGCCAAAATTATCCTCGAAAAACCCGAAGAAGGTGAACGGATTTACAAAAAGCTTTTCGAAGACAAAGTAATCGCAGTTGTGAAAAATAAGGCTAAAATTGTGACCAAAGAGGTTACCCAGGATGAATTCCAGGCGATGATGAAATAGAATCACTGAAAAGTGATACCAAATTTTTTATAACTTTGTAAATCGTTTTTTTAGGAACACGAGTTTTACAAAGTTATTTTTTTACATAAAACAAGGATATGGAAAACCAGAATGAATTCTTAAAATATGCTGTCAGGCATCACGGAATCAGCAGCTTAACCATGGATCGCTACACATCGGTTTATGGAAATTATATTTCGCCCACCATTATCGAGGAACGTCAGTTGAATGTAGCTTCCATGGATGTTTTTTCCCGTTTGATGATGGACAGGATTATCTTTTTAGGTGTTCCCATTGACGATACAGTGGCCAATATCATCCAGGCGCAGTTGCTTTTCCTGGAATCTACTGATCCGACCAAAGAAATTCAGATTTATTTCAATACCCCGGGTGGCCATGTTCACGCCGGATTGGGAATTTATGACACCATGCAGTTTATTTCGGCCGACGTGGCCACCATTTGCACCGGTATGGCCGCTTCGATGGGAGCCGTATTACTGACTGCGGGAACCAAAGGAAAACGATGGGCGCTGAAACATTCACGAATCATGATCCACCAGCCCATGGGCGGGGCTTCGGGACAAGCTTCAGATATTGAAATCACGGCCCGCGAAATCATGAAAATCAAAAAAGAACTCTATAATATTATCGCTACCCATTCCGGAAAATCATACGAACAGGTTGAAAAAGACGCCGATCGCGATTACTGGATGACTTCGGAAGAAGCAGTTGAATATGGAATGATTGATAATATTTTGGTTCGAAATAAATAATAATGCCAAATAAAGAAAGAATGGATAAGTGTTCGTTTTGCGGACGTGAAAAAAAAGAGGTTAACCTTTTGATTGCCGGTATTGACGGGCATATTTGCGATCGCTGTGCAGAACAGGCACACTCAATTATCCTGGAGGAAATGAAAAATGACAGCAGTTTCGCCCTTGACGAAATCAAGCTGCTCAAGCCCAAAGAAATTAAAGCCTTTCTCGATCAATACGTTATCGGGCAGGATCAGGCAAAAAAAATACTTTCGGTTTCGGTTTACAATCACTACAAACGGTTAACACAACCCTTCGACGATGATGAAACCGAGATTGAAAAATCGAATATCATTTTGGTTGGCGAAACCGGGACAGGGAAAACCTTACTGGCGCGCACCATTGCAAAAATGCTGCACGTACCGTTTACCATTGTTGATGCAACGGTTTTAACCGAAGCCGGTTATGTGGGCGAAGATATCGAAAGTCTTCTCACCCGTTTGCTCCAGGTGGCCGATTATAACGTGGAAGCCGCTGAACGGGGAATTGTTTTTGTTGACGAGATTGACAAAATTGCACGGAAAAGCGATAACCCCTCCATAACCCGCGATGTTTCGGGCGAGGGCGTTCAGCAGGGATTACTCAAACTGCTGGAAGGATCGATTGTCAATGTCCCACCACAAGGGGGACGTAAACACCCCGAGCAAAAACTGATCCCGGTGGATACCAAAAACATTCTTTTCATTTGCGGTGGCGCTTTCGACGGCATTGAACGAAAAATTGCCACCCGCTTGAATACAAAAGTTATTGGGTACAGCGCGGCCAAGGAAGCCGACCGTATTGAACGCGAAAACCTGATGAAATATATCGCGCCCCAGGACTTGAAATCATTCGGCCTGATTCCCGAAATTATTGGCCGTTTGCCGGTTTTGGTACATCTCGATCCGCTCGACAAGGATGCTTTGCGCCGAATTCTGACTGAACCGAAAAACTCGGTCATCAAACAGTACAAAAAATTATTCCAAATCGATAAAATCAAACTCGAATTCGATGAAGATGCGCTTCAATACATTGTTGACAAAGCCATCGAATTCAAGCTGGGCGCCAGGGGACTGCGTTCAATCTGCGAAAACATTATGAACGATGCCATGTTTGAAAGCCCTTCGCAAATCATTCACGAGCTGGTTATTACCAAAGAGTATGCACAGGAAAAAATTGAGCGGTCGGGAATTCAGCGACTAAAAGCCGGTTAAAAAAGAGGATCAACATTGGTGCAAAATTTAAGACAGTCGATATTTCCGAATTGAATTTACAACGCACAAAAATGTAAAAACACATCGGCAACAATCTTGCTGTGAGGAGTGTGCTCACACAGAGAGGAATTTCCCCAGATAATCTGCGACCTGCCAAATCATGTCAATAAAAACTGGGCCGCGAGAAAAATAATGTTTGGAGAGACGAACCTTTTCCTGGAATAACATGATATTTATACTCTAAAATAAAATGTAATCCATGAGAAAATTATTTGTGCGGATATACTCCTGTAATTCATATCTGCTGATTTTTGGAATTGTTGCTGTCTTGATTTTTCCTTCGTGTTCCGGAAATAATAAAAACGCAACAGAAAGTACGATGCCACAAACCGTACTGAGCCTGTTCCCGTCGGAAAACAACCCGCGAAACAGCGAAGGTGATTTTATTACGCTGCGCGACGGCCGTATTTTATTCGTTTACAGCCGTTATACCGGCGACTCAACCAGCGATCACGCGCCTGCATACCTGGCCGGGCGCTATTCCGGAGATGGTGGACAAACATGGACGAATGAAGATGAGTTGATTTTAGGAAATGAAGGTGGCATGAACATCATGTCGGTTTCGCTGCTGCGTTTGAAAAATGGAGATATTGCGCTGTTTTATCTGCGAAAAAATTCGACGGAAGATTGCATTCCCATGATGCGTATTTCGTTCGACGAAGCGAAAACATGGAGTGAAGCCACTCCGGTAATCACCGATAAACCGGGCTATTTTGTACTGAATAACGACCGGGTAATCCAGCTTGAAACCGGGCGGTTGATGATGGCTGTGGCGCTGCACAACACTCCGGGCGGAAAATGGAATAACCAGGCCGATTTGTTTTGCTATTATTCCGACGACAACGGGAAAACCTGGATTTCGGGGAAAAAAGTTCCCAACACAACCAAAATCGTTACGCAGGAACCGGGACTGATTGAACTTCCCGACGGCCGGGTGATGATGTACATCAGGGCCAGCGGTGGATTTCAGTATTTGTCGTATTCTTCCGACAGAGGAGAAACCTGGAGCCCGGTTGAACCAGGCAATATCCCTTCGCCGCTTTCGCCCGCAACCATCGAAAAAATTCCGGGGACAAACCACTGGCTGCTGGTCTGGAACAACAACGACGGCTCAAATCCCGAAACAAAAGGAAAGCGAACGCCACTGACTGTTGCCGTTTCAAAAGACGAAGGTAAAACCTGGGAGCATATTAAAAATATTCACAAAGACCCGGCCGGCTGGTATTGCTACATTGCCATCCATTTTGTGAACGACGAAGATATTTTGCTGGGTTACTGCTCGGGCAACCTGACGCAAACCAAAGCATTGGCCCTTACCGAAATCAGCTTGCTGAATAAATCATGGTTGTATCAGTAATATTTTTCATTTCTCAGCCTGTAATAAACAACCGGAATGTCTGACCAACTAAAAATATTATTGAACCAATTTTGATAACCGATATTTCAGCTATATGAAACAAAACTTGTTTTATTTTGCCTGGCGTGAGTTTACACGGTCGGCGGCAGTGAACAAAAACAGAGCCGCCCGGGGCGTACTCATTTTTCTGGCTATTTATTTTTCACTGGTAGCCCTGTTCATGGGTTTTAATTTGAGCGAACACCTTTCGAAAGCATATCCCGGGCAATCGCAGATTGAAGCGTTCAATTCGCTGATTTTTGTTTACATCGGTTTTGAACTGGTTCTTCGCGTGATGATGCAGAACCTGCCGACCTTCGGATTTCAACCCTTCCTCATCATTCCGGTTAAACGCAGCCGGATTTCGCGGTACATGCTCAACAAATCGCTGCTTCATTTTTTCAACCTGTTGCCGCTCTTCCTGCTATTGCCGTTCACCTTCCAGGCAGCCGTTCACGAGTTGGAAACTCCGGTGCTGGCCGCCTGGCTGGCTTCCATTTTTATGATGATTTTTGTAAACCACTTTCTGGCCATTTACATCAAATGGCGCACCAACGAATCGAATGGCTTTTTTTACGGCTTTCTGGCGCTGGCCGCCGGTATTTTTGCCATCGACTACTTCGAAATATTCGACATCACCGCAACGTTTGGAAAACTTTTTGACGCCGTGGTGCAACATCCAGCCATCGGGTTGATTTTCCCGGTTCTGGTTGCAGCACTCTATTCCCTGAACCACAGGTATCTCAAAAGCCGGTTTTATATCGACGAACTCTCGCAAAAGAAGAGAGCAGAAAACATTCACGATTTCTCGTGGCTCAACCAAATTGGCGAATACGGGAAAATGCTTTCGCTGGAAGTAAAAATGATTGCCCGGAACAAACGTCCGCGTACAACGGCCATCATGTCCATCCTTTTTATTTTTTACGGATTGCTGCTGTACAAAGATCCCCGCGGTCAAATCCCCGAAACCATTTTTGTACTGGGGGGAATGTTTATGACCGGAATTTTCGGTATGATGTACGGTCAGTACTTCCCGGCCTGGCACAGCCGCTACTACCCGTTTTTGATGGCACAAAACGTAAAAATGAAACAAATCCTGCAATCGGCGTTTTTTCTGATGGCTGCCACCAACATCATTTTCTACCTGCTTTCGCTGGGCTACATGTATATATCGCCGAAAGTACTTTACATTCATTTTGTCGTTATGCTTTACAATATCGGCG
>CAZHKI010000009.1:11197-18668 GCA_964533365.1 uncultured Maribellus sp.
CAGCCAGTGGCTCATGACATTCCCGGTTTTATTTGGCCCGCTGGCCGTTTACGGAGTCCTCTCCTTTCTTCTCGGAAATATTGGCGCCTACATTATTCTCGGCTCCCTCGGATTTATCGGAATCGTTTTGCACCCGCGGCTAATCGATTATTTCTCAAAAGAATACCTGAAACGAAAACATAAAATGATTGCTGCCTACAAGGCAAGCTAAAATATACCACGACATGATACAAATAACCAATCTGCAAAAAAATTACAGCGGAGCAACCGTTCTCGATATTCCCGATTTAACCATTACCGAAGGCAACATTTTCGGACTGGTGGGAAATAACGGCGCAGGAAAAACCACGCTCTTTTCGCTGGTACTCGATTTAATCCGCGCTTCGAAAGGCAAGGTTTTCATCCATGAAACCGCAGTGGCCCAATCGGAAGAATGGAAAGCACAAACCGGCGCCTACATCGACGAAAGTTTTATCATCGGGTACCTCACCCCCGACGAATATTTCAATTTCATTGGTGAACTGCGCGGAATGAACTCCAACGATACGGCAGGCTTTCTGAAATCTTTCGATGAATTTTTTAACGGTGAAATCATCGGAAAAAAGAAACTCATCCGCGACCTGTCGAAAGGGAACCAGAAAAAAGTGGGCGTGGTGGGCGCATTTATGGGAAATCCCGGTGTATTAATACTCGACGAACCGTTTGCCAACCTCGATCCGTCGTCGCAGTACCAGCTCCGTAAAATTATCAAAGAATTTGCCGCCGACCGGCAAAAAATCATGCTCATTTCGAGCCACGACCTCGACCATGTAACCGATGTATGCAACCGGATTGTCATCCTCGAAAAAGGAAAAATTGTTCGCGACGTAATTAAAACCGACTCAACATTAGCCGAACTCGAAGAATTTTTTACCGGGGTAAAATCACCGGTTTCCTATTTCGACGAATGATGACTTCTTTTATGTTTTGCTCGGTAAAATGAAATAGGAAGAGACAGGAATTTTCCCTATTTTTATGGGGATTATTCAAAATCAATCCGTTATCATGACAACCGACGAAAAAAACATCCATGAAGTTTACAACCGGTTAGCTGCTTTGTGCAGCCGGTCTGAACAGTGTTCGCCCGATATCCGCAAAAAAATTGTTGCGCTGGGTTTCGAGGATGAAACGGCCGCAGAAATCACTGCAAAACTGAAAGAAGAAAACTTTCTCGACGATGAACGGTTTATCCGTTCTTTCGTGGCCGATAAATTCAAGTTCAACAAATGGGGCAAGGTTAAAATACGTTATTACCTGAAGATGAAAGGACTTCCCGGCGATTTGATAGAAAACGGGCTCGACAGCATTGACGACGATTTGTACAAACAATTGCTCATCAAAATACTGAAGGAAAAAGCCAAAACCATTAAAAAGAACGATAAATTTGAAAAAATGGGGCAACTCATCCGGTTTGCACAGGGCCGCGGTTTCGAGCCCGAAATCATCCACCGCCACCTCAACGAAGTCATTTCTTAAAAACAATTCACGGTTCTTCAACCGAAGTTAAAACATAATCCCGGCTTTTTTCAGCTTCCTACCCGGTTACGGTACTGCCGTGGCGAAAGGCCCATTTTCTTCTTAAAATCCTTGGTGAAATAATACGGATCGGAATAACCCAGCGCGAATGATATTTCCTTGATTTTGCCGCTGGTGTAATCCAAAAACTCGGTGGCTTTTACTATTTTCAGGTGCGAGAAATAGCTCAGCGGCGAATAGCCCGTTTCGTTGCTGAAAAGTACGGTAAAATAGGTGGGCGAATAGCCGGTTTCCTCCGCAATTTCACGAAGTGTCAGCTTCCGGTTAAGGTTCCGGTTCATAAAACTGATGGCACGCCGCACCACCGGGTTCGTTTCTTCGGCCAAATCTTCGCTGGTTTTGCTGGCATAAACAAAGGTTGCCAGCAAATGCCCAAAACAAAAATTCACATATTCCAGGTTTTCATCGTGAAATCCTTTGGCGAGATTATTGAAAATTTCTTCAAAAAGCATTTCGCGGTTGGCCACCATATTCTGCACCGACGGAATAAGGTTGCGGACCACTGAAAACTCTTTCCCCATCAACTTCGATTTTTCACCGTTAAAAAAAGCGACCAAAAACCGGCTGTTCTCGTCCAGTACCGAATAAAACCTGAATTCTTCATTTTCGGGGACGATAAAAAACTGGTCTTTGGTAACCGGTAACTGCTCACCCGAAATCATAAAAATTCCGCTCCCCCTGGTACAATAAGCCAGCAAATGATTTTCCAGTTTTTGCGGAATGCCCCAAATGGTACCCTGTTCCACCTCCACTTCCCCAATTTCGGTAAAATACAAATCGCAGGTCATCCTGTTTTTCAATTGTTCTTCAATCAGCGGCGACGGAATTTTATAATATCGAATTTCTTTTATCATCAGGAAATTTCTCGTTTTTCGTAAAACTGTTTAAAATTAATTCCAAGTCCCTTCAAATCCTGAAATAAAGTAATATTTTCCATCTTTTTCAAAGAAAATACTATTTTTTCAGTTCCTCACCCGAAGTACTTTTGACCATCAACAAAAAATTGAAACCAAAAACCATGAGCGAACTACTTTCAAAAATTGCCGAATGCATCGAATTTGGAAAAATCAACCAGGCAGCTCCGTATCCACCTCAAATGAAAGGGCAGGACGGTGCCGATGAACTGACCAGAAAAGCCCTCGAAGAAGGAATCAAGGCACAGGAAATTCTTACCCGCGGATTGATGGTGGGAATGGAAAAGGTGGGTATCAAATTCCGTGAAAATAAAGTATTTGTCCCGCAGGTGCTGATGTCGGCAAAAGCCATGAACACGGCCATGATTCACCTGAAACCGTTTTTTCTTTCGGGCGAAGTGAAGCAGAAAGGAACCTTTATTATTGGAACCGTGGAAGGCGATTTGCACGATATTGGTAAAAATCTGGTATCGATGATGGTGGAAGGAAACGGCTGGAAAGTGGTTGACCTCGGCACCGATGTAAAAGCCGAAAAATTTGTGGATGCCATTAAAGAAAACCAGGATGCCATCGTGGGATTGTCGGCGCTCCTCACCACTACCATGGTTAACATGGAAAAAATTACAAAAGCCATAAAAGATGCTGCTCCTGAAACAAAAGTAGCTGTTGGCGGGGCCCCGGTTACCGACGATTTCAGAAAACGTATCGGCGCCGACGCTTATTCGGCTGACCCACAAGGCCTGGTGGAATATTTAAACTCGCAGGTAGCTTGATTTCAATGCAGGTTTAACCGGCTTAAGCTTACATTTTTATCTTAAGCCGGTTGATCTTTTTCCTGCTTTACTCAAACATATTTTTTGAAAAGGAATTGGGGGAATGTCAAATCGCTCAAAATGGAAAAATTTTACCTGGAAATACAGAACCAGCGACGATAAAATTTTAAAACAAATACAAAAAAATAAAGCCGTTCATGGTAAACCGGAATAAAATTTTTATTCCCTCTGCCAAAAAACGACTGAACAAGTCATCATCATGAAAGGATTGGAACTGATTCGAAAAGCGTTTGCCCTGGAAGCGGTCGAACGTGTTCCGTGGGTGCCGTTTGTAGGAGTTCACGGAGGTTTTTTAACCGGCGCCGATGCCGAAACCTATCTGAAATCGGCAGAAAAAATTGTAGCCGGGATTTCAAAAGCCATCGAAGAATATGAACCCGACGGAGTACCGGTGGTATTCGACCTGCAATTAGAAGCCGAAATTCTGGGCTGCCGCCTGCAATGGGCGCCACACAATCCACCTGCCGTAATTACTCACCCGCTGGCCGAAGGAAAAACCCTGGACGATTTAGCCATCCCGCTGAAAACCGACGGAAGAATTCCCGTAATGCTGGAAGCCACCCGGGCCTTGCGCGAAAAATATCCCGACATCGCTTTGTACGGGTTAATCACCGGCCCGTTTACATTAGCGCTGCATTTGATGGGCACCGATATTTTCATGAAACTTTTTGAAGCGCCCGACGAAGTAACTGCGGTGATGGAATTCTGTACCAAAGTAGCGGTTAAAATGTCGGAATACCTGATGGAAGCCGGCTGCGATATCATTGCTGTGGTCGATCCCATGACCAGCCAGATTGATCCGGTGACTTTTGAAACTTTTGTTACGCCCTATTGCTCCGAAATATTCAGTTTTGTAAGGGAAAAAGATAAACTCAGTTCGTTTTTCGTGTGCGGCCATGCACAGCAAAACATCGAAGCCATGTGCGACTGCCGTCCCGACAATGTTTCCATCGACGAAAACATACCGCTCGATTTTGTAAAGAAAATTGCCCTGAAAAAAGGTATCAGTTTTGGCGGCAACCTCAAACTTACCGTTGTTTTACTCATGGGAACCGAAGACGACTGCCGCGAACATGCCCTGGAATGCCTCGACATGGGCGGTAAAACCGGTTTTATTTTGGCCCCCGGTTGCGACCTCCCGCGCGAAACCCCGCCCGAAAATATCAAAGCTGTAACACAACTGGTTCACGATTTTTACCAGCAGGATATTGTCCGCGCGCTGGAAAAGAAGGAAAACCGGCTTGATTTGTTTAATATGAACGATTACGGGCAGGCCGACAAAGTGATTGTTGATATCATCACGCTCGATTCCGAATCGTGCGCTCCTTGCCAGTACATGGTGGAAGCCGTTAAAAAAGTGGCCCCGCAATTTGACGGAGTGGTCGAATGGCGCGAACATACCATCAAAAAAATGGAGGGCGTAACTTTTATGTCGTCGCTTATGGTTAAAAATATCCCAACCATTTGCATCGACGGGAAAATTGCCTTCGTTTCGCAAATTCCTCCCAAAAACGATTTGATTGCCGCCATTCAAAAGCGCATCAACGAAAAGTTAAAACTGAAAATCCGGTCGAAACGCAGTGAAATCCTGCTGCTTTGCGAAGAAAAATCAGAGTGTTCGGAGTTAAAACAAAAAATTCACCGGGCCATTGTTGAACTCGGGAAAGATATCGAAATTAAAATCATCTCAGGGAAAGCCGAAATGGCCGCTTTTGGGGTTCCCCAAGGGCCGGCCGTGGTTACAGTAAGCTACAAACTGAAATCGCAGGCTGCCGATCCTTCGCTCGAAGTCATCAAAGAATGGATTAAAGAATTATAACATTGCAAGAATAAAAGGTTCATACTAATTTTAACCTGTGATTTCCCCGGGTAAATCGGGGAAAAAAATTTATTGAATAATAACCGGGCTCAGCCCTTCAATTTTTCATTTATGGGAAAAATAACCGACCTTATCAAGACAGGTAAAACGCTGGTTTCCGACGGCGCATGGGGAACATTTCTTCAACAAAAGGGATTGCAGTTGGGCGAATGCCCCGAAGAATGGAATTTAACCCATCCGGAAGAAGTGCTGGATATTGCCCGGAGTTACATCGAATCAGGCGCTGATATGATTGAAACCAACAGTTTTGGCGGCACCCGGTTTAAACTTGGAAAATTCGGCCTGGCCGAAAAAGTGGTTGAACTGAATCAAGCTGCGGCCGAAATCAGCCGCCGTGCTGCCGGCAATAAATTTGTGCTGGGGTCGGTGGGCCCTACCGGTAAAATTTTGATGATGGACGATGTTACCGAAGAAGAATTGTACGAGGCTTTCAGGGAACAATGCGTTGCGCTCGAAGCCGGCGGAGTGGATGCAATTATGATTGAAACCATGACCGACCTCGACGAAGCGGTCATTGCCGTGAGAGCTGCCAAAGAAAATACCCGTTGCGAAGTTTTTTGTACCATGACCTTCGAAAAAACCGTTTCGGGCGAATTCCGATCCATGATGGGAGTTTCACCAACCGACATGGTCTATTCGCTGATTAACGCCGGGGCCGACTTGATTGGCGCCAACTGCGGCAACGGAATTGCCGATATGATTGGCATTGTGGAAGAAATCAGAAAAGTAAATCCGGTTATTCCGGTACTTGTTCATGCCAACGCCGGCATGCCGGTTTACTGTGACGGAGAAACTGTTTTTCCTGAAACTCCCGACGAAATGGCTTTACTGGTACCAAAAATCATCGGGGCCGGCGCAAACATTATTGGCGGATGTTGCGGAACCACACCCGGCCACATTTGCAAAGTAAGGGAAGCTGTCGATAAAAGCTGAAACCCTTCCTTTTTGATTTTTCATTTTTCGAAAAGCAGGTCAAAATATTAATTGTAATTGTGCGCCACTTCTTTAAAAAAAGCGTTCCCGGGAAAGTTTTGCGAAAGAGTAGTAAAGCAATTTAATCCTTTATTTCGTTCATTTTCAATATCTAAATAAATCTTCCCTAAAAAATATAATGAATAGGTTCTGACAATTAAATCGTTATCGACTGTAAAACGTTCTATTTGTTTTAATGCATTTATTCTTGTTTCCCTCCTTGTTTTGAGGAATAAAGGATTAATCAAATTGTCGGAATAATGAAACAGCGCTGAATAGAGCGCAATTAATTTCATCGGGATTCCCGAAACAGTTAGTTTTTCTGAAGCTATTTCGTCCAGCAATAATTTTATTCTTGCCCGTGTATAAATGGCCCGGATAAAATTCAACTGCATTAACTCATACCGCATCTTGTATGTATTTTTAATGAGTTGCCTGAATCTTTGTTCTGAACTGTTTCCGTTCGTCTTGTCAAATTTTTCAAGAAACGATACAAATTCCTTTTGTCTGACTTTATTTTGCTCCGACAAAACCATCTTCCACCATAACAAATCGATATTCAGAATATCAGCATAAAAGTTACCCAACATACTTCTGTTTGCTGAGATTTCAGTATGTGCCTCGTTGAATTCTCCGTTATAAATTAAAATAAAAACCTTATCACAAATGCTGTCATTTCCCTCTGAAAATAAGGGAATTGAAAGAATAACTGAAAACAGGGATATGAAAAAAATTTTTACCATGCTTATTCTTGATTCATCAAGGATTTAAAAGTGACAGTTAAATTTGAATGAATACCAAAAGAACTTTAGTTAGCTTGTTTCATTCAATATTGGGAAGAATCAATGAAGCAGTTTTACTGTTAAACCTGATAACCAGATCCTTATTTTTTTGGTCGGCCAATAAACCGGCCCTTTTAATCCCTCCATGATAAGTTTTATTAAAAAATCCGAAACCGGCCAGATAACCTGTTAAATAAAATCCATTATAAACCTGAAACCCGGCAAAAGCAAGAATTGAAGCATTAATCAATAAATTAATAACTCCTTCGCCGCCTGCCCCGGCATAAACCTGGCCCAAACCAGGCAGAAAACGGGACAAATCTTCAGCTTTTTGAACCGACTTAATATGTGGCCGGTTTCTTTTCTCATAAATATTTAACACCAGATTCTTTAGTTCTGCATCCTTTTCACCGGGGAAACTCTGATTGTCAACAAACTGCAATAAACTGTTCATTGCTTCGTCCCACTGATAGGTAGCATTAAGGGCCAAAATCTTCAGAGGTAAAAAATCCTGCA
>CAZHKI010000010.1:0-7058 GCA_964533365.1 uncultured Maribellus sp.
GTCCGTGTTTCTCTTGGAATGTACAGCACAACAGAAGAAATTGACATTTTAATTTCGGCACTGAAGAAAATCATTCCCATGCTTTCATAAAAAAATCCGGCCCAAACTGAACCGGATTCCTGTTCCAATATTTACAACTGAAAATTAATAATTCATTTCATTAATTTCGAAATAAGCCTGGTCGTGCAAACAGGCCGGGCATTTTTTCGGAGCCACTGTGCCTTCGTGGAGGAATCCACAGTTCCGGCATTTCCACACCACTTTTTCGCCCCGTTTAAAAACTTTACCTTCCTCAATATTGCGGTACAAAGTCCGGTACCGCTCTTCGTGTGCCATTTCAACTTTGGCAATCAGCTTAAATGCATTGGCTACTTCCTTGAAACCTTCTTCTTCGGCAATCCGGGCAAATTCAGGATAAAGTTCTGTCCATTCCTCGTTTTCGCCATCGGCTGCGGCTTTCAGGTTTTCCAGCGTGGTTCCAATCACACCGGCCGGGAAAGATGCCGTAATTTCCACCATTCCGCCTTCCAAAAATTTAAAAAACCGTTTGGCGTGTTCTTTTTCGTTAACCGCCGTTTCGGCAAAAATGGCGGCAATTTGTTCCAATCCTTCTTTTTTGGCCTGGCTGGCAAAATAATCGTAGCGCATCCGTGCCTGCGATTCTCCGGCAAATGCCTTCAGCAAATTTTGTTCTGTTTGAGTTCCTTTCAATGAGTTCATATTAAAGATTATTTATTGTTGATTTTGCTTTAAAAATAGTAAAATCAGACAACCGGTTTTAACAAAACCGTAGTTTTAAAAGTTTCTTAATAAAAATGACACCGGGTTGTGTTAATTTAAATTTTTTCGAACTTTGCACACTCATAATTTTGATAAGCGAAATGTCGATACAAAAAATTCAGGAAGAAATCATAGAAGAGTTTTCGGTATATGAAGACTGGATGGATAAATATTCCTATCTGATAGAACTGGGCAACGAACTGAAATCCCTTGATGCGAAAGACAAAAACGACCAAAACCTGATAAAAGGGTGCCAGTCGCGGGTATGGTTGGTTGCCGAGATGAACGACGGAAAAATATTTTTCCGTGGCGAAAGCGACGCCGTAATCGTGAAAGGGTTGGTAGCGCTGCTTCTGCGAGTTGTTTCGGGAAGAACACCAAAGGAATTACTGGAAAACGAATTGTTTTTTATCGACGAACTGGGACTAAAACAACACCTCTCGCCCACCCGTTCGAACGGGTTGCTGGCCATGGTAAAACAAATCCGGTTGTATGCTGTTGCTTATGACAGGATTTTACAATAACAAGGAGAAATCACAATGGACAACAGAATCGATTTGATCATAAACAACCTGAAAGAAGTTTACGATCCGGAAATCCCGGTGAATATCTACGATTTGGGGTTGATTTACAACGTGGATGTGGATGAAAAAAACAATGCCAATATCATCATGACACTTACAGCCCCCGGTTGTCCGGTGGTGGATGTGCTGGTTGACGAAATTACAGCAGCAGCCCGCGCAGTGGAGGGGATTGAAGAAGTTAATGTAGAAATTACCTTCGATCCGCCGTGGGACAAATCGATGATGAGCGAGGAAGCCCGGCTGGAACTGGGATTCTTTTAAAAAGATATCCCTTACGGAAGCTGTAAAAAAGTGCAACATCCAGGCAACATATTACAATCAATAAAAGATAAAGCAAAAGAACTGGGTTTCCTGGATTGCGCGATACTTCCCGTAAACGAACTTTCTGAAGAAAAAGAACATTTTGAAAGCTGGCTGCAAGCGGGCATGCATGGCCAAATGACATACATGGCCCGGAATGTGGAAAAAAGGCTGAACCCTCAACTGCTGGTTGAAAACGCAAAATCCATCATCATTGTCCTTTTGAACTATTACCCCCGAGAAATGCAAACCGACCCCAAAGCGCCGGTTATTTCAAAATACGCTTACGGAACAGATTACCATTTTGTGTTGAAGGACAAACTTAAAAAATTGCTCACTTTTATTCAAACTGAAATAAAACCCTGCAATGCACGGGCATTTACCGATTCAGCACCGGTTTTGGAACGTGCCTGGGCGCGCCGCGCCGGATTAGGCTGGGTTGGCAAAAACAGCAACCTGATTTCGCTTACCTACGGCAGTTTCTTTTTTATCGGCGAACTAATCGTGGATGTTGAACTCCCTTACGATGAACCAAAACCGGTACACGAACACTGCGGAACCTGCACCCGCTGTATCGACGCCTGTCCTACAAAAGCCATCGTTGCCGATCGGGTTGTGGATGCCCGTAAGTGCATTTCGTACCAAACCATTGAGGTGAAAGGCAGTCTGGACGAAAGCCTGAAAGGACAGTTTGAAAACCGCGTTTTTGGCTGCGATATTTGCCAGGATGTTTGTCCGTGGAACCTGAAATCGAAACCACACAATGAACCCGCTTTTGAGCCTCATCGTGATTTGCTGCAACTATCGAAAAACGAATGGCACCAAATGGAGCAACCGGTTTTTAATTCACTCTTCAAAAATTCGGCGGTGAAACGAACCAGTTACAGCGGATTAAAACGCAACCTGCAATTTATTCAACCCGAATGAGATGGCGAAAAAGTACGAATACGAAACCATCCTGATAAAAGGTACGGTATTGGGTCTTTTTGCTGAATTCCCGTTTGAAAGCGCCAAAGAATTTGGTACCCGGAAAGCTATTCGTGTAAAAGCCACTATCGACGGTAAAATGTTCCGCTTGAGCCTGCTCCCGCATGGAAACGGCACCCACTGGCTGCAACTGAAAAAAGAAATTTATGACTCCATTGGAAAAACGGAAGGTGACTCCGTTCATATTGTGGTTGAAAAAGATGAAAACCCACCTGAAATAATAGTACCCGAATACCTTCAGTGGCTGCTCGAAAACGAACCGGAAAAGATGAAATCTTTCGAAAAGCTCACCTGGTCAGCCAAAAAATTTTGGATCGATTATGTGAACCAACCAAAAAATGAAGATTCAAAAGTAGAACGAATCAATCATTTCCTTTCTGTTTTGATGAAAAAACGCTAACCCATTTTTAAATCTTTCCGTTCTGCCACCCTTCTTTTCTGTTCTTCGTTTTTTTCATTATGAATTGAAAGATTGGCCTGGCACTTTCGGGTGCAGTGGGTGCGGCGAATAGAATTCGCCGGATTTTTAATCGCGAATGTAATTCTCGACACACGGGTGCGGCGATTTTTAATCGCCGGTTAAAAATAATCGCGGTTAAAAACCGCGACACCCGGGACACCCTGAATTTTTATTTTTCAATCCAGTGAACTTTTATTGCTGAATCTTTATCTTTATAAAAAAAGATGATGAAGAAAAACCTTCCAAAGCTGGTACAGGACGATAAATGGCTCGAACCGTTTGCCGATGTGATTATGAACAGGATAAACCAAGCAGAAGCTAAAGAAAAAAATCTTACAGGGACGGATTCGCTTTCCGGTTTTGCCACCGGCTACCTTTATTTCGGACTTCACAATACCGGAAACGGCTGGATCATCCGCGAATGGGCGCCCAATGCAACCTACATTTACCTGATTGGAACCTTTAATAACTGGCAGGAAGAAAAACCGTATGCATTCATGCCGATGGGAAACGGGATCTGGCAACTGGAACTTTCGGAACCAATGCTATCACACGGCGACCTATATGCCCTTTCGGTACACTGGCCCATTCATTACGGGAAACGAATTCCGGCCTGGGCAACCCGCGTGGTCCAGGATCAGCACACCCACATATTCAATGCACAGGTTTGGATGCCCGAAAATCCGTACCAGTGGAAAAATCCCGGGTTTGTGAGGCCGGCAGAACCGCCGCTGATTTACGAAGCCCACATCGGGATGGCCGGCGAGGAAGAGCGGGTGCATACATTCAGCGAATTCAGGGAAAACATACTGCCCCGGATAAAAGCTAATGGCTACAATACCCTGCAACTGATGGCCATTCCCGAGCATCCGTATTACGGCAGTTTCGGGTACCACGTCTCCAGCTTTTTCGCTGTCTCCTCCAGGTTCGGGACGCCCGATGAACTGAAACAACTGATTGACGAAGCTCACGGAATGGGGATTGCAGTGATCATGGATCTGGTTCATTCGCATGCCGTAAAAAACGAGGTGGAAGGACTGGGAAATTTCGACGGCACACGTTTCCAGTTTTTTCACGAGGGAGGAAAAGGGGAACACCCGGCCTGGGATTCCTACTGTTTCAATTACGGCAAAAATGAAGTTATCCATTTTTTGCTTTCCAATATCAAATTCTGGCTCGAAGAGTTTCAGTTCGACGGATTTCGTTTCGACGGAATAACCAGCATGTTGTATTTCGACCACGGTCTGGGAAAGGCATTTACACGATATGACGATTATTACGATCCGAATGTCGATCACGAAGCCATCACTTTTCTCCGGCTGGCCAATAAACTGATTAAACAGGTAAATCCGAATGCCTTGTCGATAGCCGAAGATATGAGCGGAATGCCCGGATTAGCAGTCCCTGTGGAATCGGGCGGTTTGGGTTTCGATTACCGGATGGCCATGGGTGTTCCCGATTTCTGGATTAAAATCATCAAGGAAAAAGCAGATGACGAATGGGATGTAGGCGATATTTTTTACCAGCTCACCTCGAAACGGCTTGACGAAAAAGTGGTGAGTTACGCCGAATCGCACGACCAGGCGCTGGTGGGCGACAAAACCATTATTTTTCGCCTCATCGATAAGGAAATGTATTTCAGCATGCGCAAGGATCAGCCCAACCTGATTGTTGACCGCGGAATCGCGCTGCATAAAATGATACGCCTGGCAACGGCAACCACAGCCGGCGGCGCTTACCTCAACTTTATGGGAAACGAATTTGGCCACCCGGAATGGATCGATTTTCCACGCGAAGGAAACGGCTGGTCGTACCATCATTGCCGCCGTATCTGGAGTATTTCAGAAAACCCGGAACTGAAATTCCACTGGCTGTACGACTTCGACAAGGAGATGGTCCAGCTCATCAGTGAACACAAACTGCTAACCATTCCGCCAGTTGACCTGGTTCTGGAAAACAAACCCGACAAAGTACTGGCCTATCACCGGGGATTGTTCCTGTTTGTTTTCAATTTCAACCCCACCCAGTCGTTTCCCGATTACGGGATACCGTTAGGGCCGGGCAAATATAAAATTGTATTAAATACCGACTCTTCCCGTTTTGGCGGCTACGACCGCGTTGACGAAGATATCAGCTACTATACTTTGCCCAACGGCAAACTAACCAGCCAGCATTTTCTGAAATTATACCTGCCGGCTCGCACGGCCATGGTGTTGAAAAAAATTGATTTCCCAAAAGTAAGGTAAATGGAAAGTACAAAATTTCATACCCGCGTCGAAATTCCCGGTTTTGGAACGAAAACAGGATACTCCAAAAAAAATCTTTTTTTGGGTTCATGTTTTACTGAAAACATCGGGAATAAAATGGCGGAACTGAAATTCGATACCTCAGTTAATCCGTTTGGAATTGTGTATAATCCGGTTTCAGTGGCCGGAGGTTTGCGGATTCTGCTCGAAAAACGCCAATTCAGGGAAGAGGATTTAATCAAACATGATGGTTTGTGGCACAGCTTTTCGCACCACGGAAAATTTTCGGGTACCGACATTTTGCTTACCCTTGAACGAGTCAATACTGAAATCGGCCAGGCGGCAAACTACCTGAAAAACGCGGATTTCCTTTTTATCACTTTTGGAACAGCCTGGGTTTACCGTTACAAAAAAACAGGAGCCGCGGTTTCCAACTGCCATAAAATCCCTGCTTCCGAATTCGAACGCTTTCGGTTATCCCCCACCGAAATTGTGCTGGAATATCATGAAATCCTCTCTGAAATCCTGAAAATCAATCCATCGATCAACATCATTTTTACAGTCAGTCCCATTCGACACTGGAATGACGGGGCCATTGAAAACCAGCGGAGCAAGGCAACCCTCATCCTGGCCATCGACGAAATGATCAGGAATTTTGGGAATAAAAATCTCTATTACTTCCCGGCCTATGAAATCGTTATGGACGAATTGCGCGATTACCGATTCTATGCCGCCGATATGATCCATCTTTCCGACGTTGCGGTGAACCACATCTGGGAAATATTTCAGGAAACCTTAATCGACGAAGCAAGCCGGGAAAATATTCCCCGGGTTGAAAAAGTGGTGAAAGCGGCCAATCACAAACCATTCAATAAAAACACGGCTGCTTATCTGCAATTTTTGGATAATACCCTGAAACAAATTGACGAACTGGAAATCCGGTACCCTAATCTTAACTTTGAGTTAGAAAAAAAGCATTTTGGGGCAGAAACCAATGAATTCAAAAAGAATAACGAACATTTTTAACCATCGCGGGTTACTTTTGAAATGGGAAAAAATCTTCAATAAATCTGACGACTTCGATATTCGAACCACAAAAACAGAATCATGAGTTACTATACATTTGACAAGGAGCAGTTAATCAACCTGGAGTATTCACTCAACAGGGAAATTCTGAAATCGAACGTAACAGGGGCTTATTTTTCAACCACACTGAGCGGATGTAATACCCGAAAATATCATGGGTTACTGATTTGCCCTATTCAGAATTTCGGGGGCGAAAAACATGTATTGCTTTCGTCGCTCGACGAAACGCTGATTCAAAACGGCTCCGAATTCAACCTGGGAATCCATCGTTATCAGGGAGGCGTTTACGAACCCAAAGGGCATAAATATATTTTTAATGTCGAATTCGACCGGATACCCAAAATTACATACCGTGTGGGCGGAGTTGTCCTCGGCAAAGAACGGTTATTGGTGGAAAAGGAACAAAAGGTGCTGGTACGTTATACGCTCGAAGATGCCAACTTTCCCGTATTATTGCGGTTTAAACCTTTCCTGGCTTTCCGGAACATCCATCAACTGAGTAAGGCCAACCTGTTTGTAAATTCAAAATTTATAAAAGTCAAAAACGGGATCAGCGTAAAACTGTATGAAGGTTATCCCAACCTGTTCATGCAGTTCAGCAAAGAAGCCGAGTTT
>CAZHKI010000010.1:7068-10704 GCA_964533365.1 uncultured Maribellus sp.
CTCGAAGACCTGTTTGTCCCCGGTTATTTCGAATTATCATTAAAAAAAGGCGAGTCGGTTGTTTTTGCTGCCGGATTGGAAGAAGCAAAACCCGTTTCGTTAAAACAACGATTTACCAGAGAACAAAAAAAACAGGGAGAGAGAGAAACTTTTTTAAGTTTACTCGATCATGCAGCCGAACAGTTTTTTACAGTAAAAAACGGACAAACCGATGTAATAGCCGGATTCCCCTGGTACGACAGCATTACACGCCAAACCTTTATTTCGCTGCCCGGGCTTTGTCTTTCGCTGAACGACAAGGAAAATTGTAAAAACATATTAAAAACCTATCTCAAATACCTGAACAATGGATTCTTTCCCGATCAAATCAACGACCAAATACCAAAATATCATTCTGCCGATGCCCCGCTTTGGTTCATCTGGACCATCCAGCAATATTTTAAAAAATTCCAGAACCCTGAGGAAACCTGGAACAATTACGGCCCGGCCATCCGTGAAATCCTCAGCTCCTACAAAAAATCAACATTGGAATACATTGGCATTACCCGTGAAGGATTGGTTTATGCTGAAAAAGATCAAACAGCCCTCACCTGGATGAATTCGGCAGTAAACGGGAAACCGGTCGTTCAGCGGGCCGGGATGCCTGTCGAAATCAATGCCCTCTGGTTTAATGCCATTTGCTTTGCACTCGATTTGGCCGATATGGCCGGCGATCATCATTTTGTTGAAGCATGGAAAAAAATGCCGGAAAAAATTGCCAAAGCATTTCTGAACACCTTCTGGAAAGACGGGCACAACCACCTCGCCGACGTGGTAAAAAACGGACAGGCCGACTGGTCGATAAGGCCCAACATGGTGATTGCCGTGGCAATGGATTATTCACCTCTTTCAACCGAGCAAAAAAAATCGGTGCTGGGTATGGCAAAAAAGAAACTGCTCACCAACCGCGGGTTACGGACCCTATCACCCGATCACATTCGCTACAAAGGTGTGGTGGAGGGAGGCCCCGAAGAACGGGAAATGGCTATCCACCAAGGCGCTGTGTGGCCATGGCTAATTCAGTTTTTTGTGGAAGGATATTTGAAAATTCACAAACAGGGCGGATTGCCATTTATAAAACAAATTTTTGAAAGTTTTGAGGAAGAAATTGCTGAACACTGCATCGGAACCGTGTCGGAAATGTACAACGGAAACCCTCCGCATCGGGCCAAAGGAGCTATTTCACAAGCATGGAATGTGGCCGGTGTGATTTATGCAACACATTTCATTCAGAAATTGAAAGACCAAAACTCCGGGTTATGAAAGTATTAATGTTTGGATGGGAATTTCCCCCACATATCTCCGGAGGCCTGGGTACTGCCTGTTACGGTTTAACCAAAGGACTATCAGAATTAAACGGTATTGAGGTTATTTTCGTAGTACCCAAAACATTTGGCGACGAAGATCAATCGGCCATCAAACTGATCGGGGCCAACCACATCCCGATCCGTCAGCATGAAATACGGTTTGAGGAAACCCAAAAGAAAATGGAATGCATCGAAATCAATTCTCCCATTATTCCGTATATCGGCGAAGAAGATTTCTGGCGGCTCAAAAAGGGGAAATATTCGAAAAACACCCAATTTGTCAAAACCAACGAAGGTTTTCAAATTGAATTCAGCGGTTCGTATGGCCCGGATCTTTTCCGCGAAATAAAAAACTATGCCCTGGTTTCGGGAATCATTGCTGCCGGCAGCACGTTCGACATTATTCATGCCCACGATTGGCTGGCCTATCCGGCAGGAATTGCCGCCAAAAACATTTCGGGGAAACCGTTGGTTATTCACGTCCACGCCACCGAATTCGACCGGAGTGGCGATCATGTGAACCCGGTAATTTATTCCATTGAGCGGGAAGGAATGGAAATGGCCGACAAAATTATTACGGTGAGCAATTTTACCCGGGGAACCGTTATTGAAAAATACGGCATTCCCCCTGAAAAAATTACCACTGTTTACAACGCTGTGGAACCACAGGCTACTTCCAGAAAAAGCCCATTTAAAAAAGGGGTGAACGAAAAAGTGGTCACATTCCTGGGCCGAATCACCATGCAAAAAGGCCCCGAATATTTTATTGAAGCGGCAAAACTGATCCTGAACAAAATGAATACGGTACGCTTTGTAATGGCCGGAAGTGGCGATATGATGAACGCCATGGTTTCGCGCGTTTCGGAACTGGGAATTGCCGATCGCTTTCATTTCACCGGCTTTTTAAAAGGAAGCGATGTATCGCAAATGTTCGAAATGACCGATGTTTTTGTGATGCCCTCCGTTTCCGAGCCCTTCGGGATTGTCCCGCTGGAAGCCATGCGCGCCGGTGTCCCGGTCATTATTTCCAACCAGTCGGGCGTGGCCGAAATCCTCGAAAATGCCATCAAAATCGATTTCTGGGATACGTTTTCCATGGCCGATGCCATTTACGGGCTGCTCAATTATCCGTCGCTGTCCCGGTTTTTTAAAGAACAGGGAATCCGCGAAGTAGGAAACCTGAAATGGAAAAATTCAGCGGAACAGGTTCAGAAAGTTTACCAGAGCGCATTGAATTTATAATACGAAAAAGTAAAGGTATGAAACGAACATCGCGCCAAGGCGTGACAAACAACAATGTACAAATCCGATGTGAGTTCCATCGGGTGAGAAAGCTTAACAATGAAAGAAAGTATAGCCAACAACCAATCATTAACTTTGAAATTTTGTACAGATGAAATCAGTTTGTTTGTTTTTCCAGGTACACCAACCATTCAGGCACCGTCATTTCCGGTTTTTCGACATTGGAAACGACCATTATTATTACGATGATTATTCCAACGAAACCATTATGCGCCGGATAGCTGAAAAGTGCTACCTCCCGACCAACCAACTGTTGCTAAGACTTGCTGACCAGATGGAAGGAAAATTTAAAGTTGCCTTTTCCATTACCGGCCTTGCCCTCGAACAGTTTGAATTGTATGCCCCCGAAGTAACCGAATCATTTCAGAAGCTGGCAAAAACCGGATGTGTCGAGTTTCTTTCCGAAACCTATTCCCATTCATTGGCTTCGTTAACCGACTGGAATATTTTCAAAAAACAAGTTCAACTGCACGATCAGCTTATCTTCAGGTTATTTGGCCATCAACCCCGGGTTTTCAGAAATACCGAGATGATCTATTCCGACCAAATCGGCGCTCAAATTGCCGAAATGGGCTTTCAGGCCATGCTTACCGAAGGAGCCAGACATGTCTTGGGCTGGAAAAGCCCCAACTTCCTTTATGTCAATGCCATTAATCCCCGGCTGAAAATACTGATGCGGAATTTCAAACTCAGTGACGATATATCGTTCCGTTTCTCGAATACAAACTGGAGTGAATACCCGCTGAATGCCGACAAATTTGTGTCGTGGCTTGAAAAACTCGATAAAAAGGAAGAGATTGTTAACCTGTTTTTAAGTTACGAATCGTTTGGCGAACGCCAGCCCAAAGAGAGTGGAATTTTTGCTTTTCTCGAACATCTTACACGAAAAATTAATGAAACTCCGGGATTAAAATTTGCCACCCCCTCCGAAATTATCAATGAAATTCAACCCGTTTCATCGGTGAACGTGCCACACCCCATTTCGTGG
>CAZHKI010000010.1:10722-14551 GCA_964533365.1 uncultured Maribellus sp.
CGACGAAGAACGCGACTTAACAGCCTGGCTGGGTAATGCAATGCAAAAGGAAGCCTTTGAAAAACTTTACAACCTTGGAAAACAAATGGAGAAATGTTCAGACACAGTATTGAATAAGGACTGGAATAACCTTCAGGCAAGCGACCATTTTTACTATATGTCAACCAAATTCTTTTCCAATGGCCAGGTTCACCGTTCTTTCAATCCCTTCGGCTCGCCCTACGAAGCTTTCATCAATTACATGAATGTGTTGAGCGATTTTAAAATCAGGCTAAATTCATTTGTCCCCGAGAGTGAAGTGGAAAATGAAATTGCCGCCCTTCACAGAATCGTTGATGAAAAAGAAGAAAAAATCAGGAAAATGGAAGCCATTTTGCTCCGGCTGCAAAAAGGCAGAAAAAAGGGCATTTCCATTGGGAAAAAATGATAACCCAATTCCTTTTTGAATTAAATCATTATCAAATAGGTATTTAATAATTTTGAATAATACATTATAAGTGAGCAGAAAATTTATTTTTGCAAGCTCGATAAGTAAGTTTATAGTTAGTTACGAAAATGAATACGAATAAAATGGAGCCAGAAAGAGTAAGATATATACAACTTCCAGAGGTGGAACAGCCAGTCTGGAAAAAGATTATTGTAGAATCGGATCTTCCCGAAAGTTTAAGCCCGCTACGCGAATTATCCCGAAATTTATGGTGGGTATGGAATACCGAAGCACGGGAAATCTTCCAGTACATCGATCCCGAAATCTGGGAAGAATGTGACCACAACCCGATTGTTCTTTTAGAAGAAGTGAGTTTCAAACGGTTCAGGGAACTGGAGCGCGACAAATCGTTTATCGTTCGGATGAACCGGATTTACGACCTGCTGAAACAATACCTCGACGAAAGAAAAGATCCACAAGGGCCACAGGTTGCCTATTTCAGCATGGAATACGGCTTGCACGACAGTTTGAAGATATTCTCGGGCGGTCTTGGGATTCTGGCCGGTGACTATTTGAAAGAAGCCAGCGATTCAAACGTCAACCTGATTGCCGTTGGGTTGCTGTACCGTTACGGCTATTTCAAACAAACCCTGAACCTGCATGGCGAACAGATGGCCAATTACGAAGCCCAGCACTTTTCCAAAATCCCTGTACAACCTGCGGTTGACAGCGAAGGGAAATGGATAAATGTTGAAGTGTCGTTTCCGGGCAGAAAATTAATAGCACGAGTGTGGCAGGTAAATGTGGGAACGGTAAAATTATTTTTACTTGATGCCGATCACCCGGAAAACCAGGATTACGACAGGGTCGTTACCCATCACCTGTATGGTGGCGACAACGAAAACCGCCTGAAACAGGAAATGCTGCTCGGCCTGGGCGGAATCAGGGCACTCAACAAGCTGGGATACAACTCCGATATTTACCATTGCAACGAAGGCCACGCCGCATTTATCGGTATCGAGCGGATATCGGACTTAATTGAAAAACAAAATCTCACCTTTGCCGAAGCCAAAGAGGTAGTGCGGGCTTCCACCGTTTTTACCACGCACACACCTGTTCCCGCCGGGCACGACTCATTTCAAATCAATATGTTTAAATATTACATGAACGATTTTCCCCAAAAACTCGGGTTGAATTGGAATGAATTTGAAATGTTGGGAAAAGCTTCTGCCCACGAAGATCATTTTAACATGAGCTACCTGGCCTGTAACTTATCGCAGGGAATTAACGGTGTAAGCATGTTGCACGGCGAAGTCAGCAAAAGGGTGCTGAAAGATCTCTACCCCGAATTTCTGGAAGAAGAACTCGAAATTGGTTATGTCACCAACGGCGTTCATTATTCCACATGGGCGGCACAGGAATGGAAGGACATTCATAAAAAATACTTTGGCGAAAATTTCCCCGGCAACCAGCTTGATTCCAGTATCTGGAACAACATTTACAGGGTTCCCGACGAAGAAATCTGGGAACTGCGAAAAAACCTGCGACTGAAGCTAATCAACTACATCAAGCAACGTTTTGCCGACAACTGGATTAAACGCCACGAGAACCCGAAACTGATTACCGAAATCCTGGGAAAACTCAACCCCAATGCACTAACCATTGGTTTTGCCCGCCGTTTTGCCACCTACAAACGGGGCTACCTGATTTTCAGGGATCTCGACAGGCTCGCAAAAATAGTAAACCACCCGACACGCCCGGTCCAGTTTATCTTTGCAGGGAAAGCACACCCAGCCGACAAGGCAGGCCAGGATCTGATCAAAAACATTGTGGAAATTTCAAAACGTCCCGAGTTCCGCGGAAAAATTATTTTTGTTCAGAACTACGACATGAACCTGGCGAAAATGCTGTTACAGGGAGTGGATGTTTGGCTGAATACCCCGACCCGTCCGTTGGAAGCCTCAGGTACCAGCGGCGAAAAAGGTGTCATGAACGGAACCCTGCATTTCTCTGTACTCGACGGTTGGTGGGTTGAAGGATATAAAAAAGATGCCGGCTGGTCGTTGCCGGCCGAGCGGACCTACGATGTCCAGGATTTCCAGGACGAACTGGATGCCGAAACCATCTACAACATTCTGGAAGAGGAAGTGGTTGAAGCTTTTTACAACCGGGCCCATACCGGCATTCCTGAAAAATGGATCGAATTCATTAAAAACACCATTTCTCAGGTTGCCCCTAATTTTACCACTGCACGGATGATCCGCGATTATCAGGATCGTTATTACCTGCCTCAGTTCAACCGCACAAAAAAAGTTGTTGAAAACAATTTCACGCTGGCCAAAGAAATGGCCGGATGGAAAAACCGGGTTAGTTCCATCTGGAACGAGATTGAGTTGAAAAGCCTCGAAATTGAAGATGGAATTACCAACAAAATGACCATCGGTAAGGAATATCCCATTCAGGCTACAGTCGATTTAAAAGGTTTGTCGAGTAACGAAGTAGGGCTTGAACTGGTTATCACCGAAAACGAAGGGAGCCAGACCCCGAGGCTCATTACTGCCATTGAACTGAAACCCGAATCGTGCGAAGGATCGGTTTGCTGTTATAAACACAGGCTCCATCCTTATCATCCCGGTTCGTTTAATTACAGTTTCAGGTTGTTCCCCAAAAATGAAAACCTGCCCCACCGTCAGGATTTCAGGTATATCCGCTGGATATAAACAATCAAAAGCAAAATAACGGCGCCTGTTGATGGGCGCCTTTTTTTTATATTTTTGCTGGCAGATAAACCATAACCATTACATTTGCACTTTAAAAAACTGAAACCTGAAAATGACATCCAAAAGTAAAATTGGCAAAAAACTCAAAGAATTTCGTGAGTTTAAACAAATAACCCGCGAAAACCTGGCATTAATGGCCAACCTCGATATCAAACAGTTGGAAACTATCGAAGAAAAAGGGATTGTCCCTTCACTGGGCCACCTCATCAAAATATCCCGGGCTTTGGGTGTCCGTATCGGAACGTTTCTCGACGACCAGGAACAGATTGGCCCGGTTATCATGAAATCAGGCACCGAAAAACAGACCATCAGTTTCTCAACCAAATACGAGAAAGCCAGGGAACACCTGAATTTTTTCTCACTGGCGTCTGATAAAACAGGCCGGCACATGGAACCATTTATTGTGGATATTGAACCGTCGGTGGAATCGGATTACAAACTGTCATCACACGAAGGCGAAGAATTTATCTACATTTTAACAGGAGAAATCGAAATCAATTACGGAAAAGAAACCTACCGGCTAACCGAAGGCGACAGCATTTATCTCGACTCGGTGGTTGCGCACAACGTACATGCTGCCGGTAACGAGCCGGCAAAAATCTTAGCGGTTGTTTATTACCCG
>CAZHKI010000010.1:14561-18123 GCA_964533365.1 uncultured Maribellus sp.
TCAAAATATTCGACAAATGCAGCAAATCGACTATACACTCGGCGAAATCCTCGAGAAATGGGCAATTGAAACTCCCGACCATGAATTCATGGTTTATCCCGATCGCGATTTAAGGTTTACCTACAAACAGTTCAACGAACGGGTGGACAACCTTGCCAAAGGTTTGCTGTACATTGGCGTTGCCCCGGGCGACAAGGTGGGAATCTGGGCAAAGAATGTACCCGACTGGATAACTTTTATGTTTGCAACAGCAAAAATCGGGGCTATCCTGGTAACCATCAACACCAGTTACAAAATTGCGGAACTCGAATACCTGCTAAAAAATGCCGATGTCAACACCCTGTGCCTGGCCGACGGTTACCGCGACAGCGACTTTGTGGACATGATTTTCCGTTCGGTACCCGAACTCCGGGAGCAACCCCGCGGAAACCTCAAAAGCGAAAAATTCCCCGAACTGAAAAACGTGGTTTATATCGGGCAGCAAAAACACCGGGGCATGTACAATACAGCCGAGTTAATTTTACTTGGAAACCACATCGACAACATTGAACTGGAAAACATCAGGGAAACCATCAGTTGCCACGACGTGGTGAATATGCAATATACCTCGGGGACAACCGGATTTCCGAAAGGTGTGATGTTGTCACATCATAACATTTTAAACAACGGACTGGCCACAGGACAATGTATGAACTACACTTCCAGCGAAAGGTTGCTGGTTTGCGTCCCCATGTTTCACTGTTTCGGTTGTGTATTAGCTCTTTGTGCCATTATCACCCACGGAGGGACACTGGTTCTTAACGAGGAATTCGATCCACTGATGGTACTGGCCTCGGTTCAGAAAGAAAAATGTACGGCCCTTTACGGTGTGCCCACCATGTTTATTGCCGAACTGAACCATCCGATGTTCGACATGTTCGATCTTAGTTCGTTACGCACCGGGATTATGGCCGGGGCGCTTTGCCCCATTGAAACCATGAACCAGGTGATGACCAAGATGAATATCAAAGATAATATCATCGTTTACGGATTGACCGAAACATCGCCGGGAATGACCGCCACCCGTACCGACAACCCTCCCGAAATCAGGGCTACAACGGTTGGGAAAGAATATCCCAATGTGGAAGTTAAAATCTTTAATCCCGAAACGGGTGAAGAATGCGCGGTGGACGTACAGGGCGAAATCTGTTGCCGCGGCTACAACGTGATGAAAGGTTATTACAAGAATCCGGAAGCAACACAAAAAGCCATCGACAAAGACGGCTGGTTACACTCGGGCGATCTGGCTGTAAAAACCGCCGATGGATTTTACCGCATTACCGGGCGCATCAAAGACATGATCATCCGCGGTGGCGAAAACATTTATCCCCGCGAAATTGAAAACTTCCTGTACCGCCTGCCCCAGATTGAAGCGGTGGAAGTGGCCGCCGTACCCAGTAAAAAATATGGCGAGGAAGTGGGAGCATTTATTAAACTAAAAAAAGGACAGGAATTATCTGAAGAAGAAATCTTTGATTTTTGCCGCGGACAAATTGCCCGTTTCAAAATTCCGAAATATATCTTTTTTGTTGATGAATTCCCGATGACTGCCAGCGGTAAGATCCAAAAATATAAACTCAGCGAATTGAGCCTTGAACTGAGCCGGAAAAAGGGAATTGAAATTATTTAGCCCTTGAAAATCTTTTACTAAGCAGCCCTTGAAATGTTAAATCAATTTAAAAACAGTTGTTGTTCATCTCGTTTTTGCATTTTTTGAGCAAAAATCACAACTTTCAAAATGAAATAAAGGGCCTGTCATTTTCTTTAAACCAAAAGCCGGAAGATGCTAAAGAAAATCTTTTTCAACTTTTTTTCAGTTCACAATTCTTTTTCATTATTCAACTCGTTTTACCCAAAAATCCTGATATGATTTTTATCAGGATAAAACAACTGCCATGCATCTACTTTTGTTGCTGTTCACCTATTGAAAAACAACACAACACAAAGTAAATTAACAGGTTATCCAATACGAAGGGTAAATTTATTAAACAGCGCAGATTTTTTAAACCACTTGCAAGGCAGGTGGTTTTTTTATTTCCTTCAAAAAAAATCATTTTTATCTTTACACCATAAACACAGGAAAAGGAATATGGCAAAATACAAGCGGATTTTATTAAAACTTAGCGGCGAATCGTTGATGGGCGCCCAGCAATCGGGAATCGACAAAGATCGGTTACAGGATTACGCCGAACAGATTTCAGAACTCGTCAGCCTGGGTATTGAGGTTGGGATTGTTATAGGCGGTGGAAACATCTTCCGTGGATTGAGTGGCGCATCCAAAGGTTTCGACCGGGTAAAAGGCGACCAGATGGGAATGCTCGCCACCATTATTAACAGTCTTGCTTTAAGTTCAGCCCTAAACGCAATGGGTGTAAAAACCCGGGTTTTTACTTCTATCCGGATGGAACCGATCGGTGAATTCTATTCGAAAGAGAAAGCAGTGGAAGCACTCTCGAAAGGGGAAGTGGCAATCATCTCCGGAGGAACCGGAAACCCATACTTTACAACCGATACAGCCAGCGCTTTGCGTGGAATTGAAATCGAAGCCGAAATCATGCTCAAAGGAACACGCGTTGATGGAATTTACACGGCTGATCCTGAAAAATTTCCCGATGCAGTGAAATTCGACTCCATCAGTTTCGACGACATTTATGCCCGTAATCTGAAAATTATGGATTTGACAGCAACCACTTTATGCAAAGAAAATAAACTCCCGGTTTTGGTTTTTAATATGGATCTGAAGGGAAATCTAAAGAAAGTAATCAACGGCGAAAACATCGGAACTATTGTTTATACCTAATCTTTTTTAGAACGATTTTTTAAGAAAATTTTTAAAAAAATTTCGCGTATTTATATTTTTTCTATATTTGCTAACAATCCATGGTTGGAAACTCAGGATAAGTCCAATGCACGAAGAAGTTGATTTTATTTTAGAACATTGTGAAGAGAAGATGGGTGCAGCAATAGAGCACCTCGAAAAAGAGTTATTACATATTAGGGCAGGGAAAGCATCTCCCGCAATGTTAGACGGCGTTCTTATCGATTATTATGGAAGCATGGTTCCTTTACATCAGGTTTCAAATGTCAGTACTCCTGACGCAAGAACCATTGCCGTTCAACCTTGGGAAAAAGGAATGATATCTGTAATTGAAAAAGCCATTATGGCCGCCAATTTAGGGTTCAATCCTGAAAACAATGGTGAAATTATCCGGATTAACATCCCGGTGCTTACTGAAGAAAGAAGAAAATTACTTGTTAAACAGGCTCTTCAGGAAGGAGAAATTGCAAAAGTAAGCATCAGGGCCGGGAGAAAAGATTCGAATGAACAACTAAAAAAACTGCTGAAAAACGGATTATCGGAAGATTTAGAAAAAGATGCAGAAGAAGAAGTTCAAAAAATGACGGATAGATTTACAAAAAAGATTGAAGACTTAGTGAAAGCTAAGGAAAAAGATATTATGACTATTTGATTGTTTCTAGTTTTCTGTTTTCTGAACATTGTTTAATTGTTTTCATGGCTTTG
>CAZHKI010000011.1:0-1444 GCA_964533365.1 uncultured Maribellus sp.
TCTTTTTCCCCGATGTATCCTACAATTCCGCACATAATTCAATAAATACTGGAAATTTATTTAACCCAAGAGAAAAAAATCAGTTGCCGGAAATCCTTCCTGCTATGGTTTTTTCCATTCGCCTGATAATTTCGTTGCCCAATTCTTCCTTCGATTTCATATGATTTTTAATGGCTTTTACGGTGTCGTTATTCTCGAACCCGCCCCGAACCTGGACAAAATCGAGTTCGCGTTCGCCGTTTTGCCCGTCAATCCCGAACCCGGTCATTTTGGTCAGCGAAAACTCTTTACGGGCATCTTCATACAAAAAGTTATCGATTCCCAAAACACTTTCTTTCCACTTTTCGACCACTGAAATGACTTCGGCGGCAGTAAACTCATCTATACTTTTCCCGGTGAACCGTTCCAGCACATCCATTGCCCAGGTCCATTCGTAATTGTAATAATTTTTATGAAGAGAAACCAATGCTGAATTCACCTCATCCAATGAAGCAATTTCGCCCGATTCGATTGATTTCATCAGGTTATCAAGGGCTTCAAAAGGGCAAATCAGCCCCGAAAGATCCACCCAGTATCCTTTTCCCAGCGAAGTATCGGCTTTCAAAACTTCCCTGATTTCACTGCTGGTTTGATAATCCCTTCCCTGCAACCGGGTTATCAGTGAGTTGCCCAGAAATTTCCAGATGGCCATTTCATACAGTAAAATTCCGCGGTCGAGCGCTTTCTTTTCAATGACCATTTTACCAAAGCTGTAAACACTGGCCGATTCGCCCGAAGAATTCCGGAGTTCCAGCAGTTTCTCCCGTCCGTTGATCATTTTCTGGATGGTATAAGGGCTGAGCAGGTTAAAATTGATCAGGTCAAGCAGATTCGAATCCTTTCGGTTGTCGCGTCGCGGCCATTTTTGCGAGTCGCGTACCGTACCAATGCTTTTCAGGTTGATGCCCGGCACCAGAATACTTTCATCCCTGCTTTCGATGATATAGGAAAACGGGAAATCGGTGGTATCGCTGTGTTTGTAGTGGCGGCCCATAACAAGTGAAAACGCCCCTACCCGCGATGGCCAAAGAATATAGGAATCGCTGGTGGTTTTGGCGCCCCGTTCCATAATCCCCTGGTGAATGGGGCCCAGTTTGTACAGGTGGTTACTCTGGTTCGAACCGCTGCCGGCATTCAGGAACGAATACATCCCGGCAATCAGCAACGTCGATTTATGGTGTGTCACGGTGTAAGGCCCGGCAAAAATTGAACAGGCTTCACCATGAAATCCCTGGCAGTTGGCAAAAAACAATGAATTGACTGCTGAATAATGTTTATCGAGAATACACCCCTGCCCCACAAAACATTTCGAAATCAGCGTGGCGTCAGTAATTTTTGTGCCAGAGCAAACAATAAAATCGTCCATAATCACCCCTTCGCCAATTTCCACCGGCGCTTCGAAGGT
>CAZHKI010000011.1:1454-18090 GCA_964533365.1 uncultured Maribellus sp.
ATGCTGCCGTTTTTCAATTTTTTTGCCCCGTCGATCACCGTTCCCTGCCCGACTTTCACATTCAGAATGGTATTGCAGTTGATAATACGTGAGTGGGCGCCAATTTCACCGATTTCGCTTTTTACATATTCCGAATAATTTTCAACCATGGCTACCAGCGCGGACACCAGTTTGGGCCGGTGCCGGTATAGCGCCATCATATAAGCCACATGGGCCGATAGATGATCGTAGATGGGAATTTCGCGGCCACCGCCTTCGTTGATTGCCTCCACCCGGGTGCCATTACCAAAATAAGTTTCGCCGTCAACAGCCACAGTGGTCACGTTATGAATGATGACTCCTTCACCAATTCGATAGTTGGCAATGTAACTGCGTACATTGTGAATCAGGGCATTTTTTCCTACTTCACAATTGTGTAACCAGGCATTGTAAATTCCGGTTTTAAAGGTTATCCCGCCCACCAGTTTTACGGAATGGGTAAAACTGTTCAGCCGGATATGTCCGCTAAATCTGCTGTTCTGAATATTGTCGGGAATAAAATCAGGGGAAACCTTCACCAAACTCCAGTCGTTTGAACTGCAACCCTGATGCACCAGTTGTCCAATCTCTTCATCGTACAACGGACGATATAAATGTTCATCGGTAGATTTCGGCATTCTTCACTATTTTAAAACTCCAAATATAGAAGAAATGAAAAGGGGTATATATTTCAGAAACCTTACAAAACCACAACACATAAAATAAAAAACACTACATTATTTCTCATAAATACCTAATATAAATGATAAATAAACTACAAACAAACCTAACAAAAAAGTTGAAACAAATTAAAACAACCTTACAACTGACTGAAGTAATGGGCGAGCCGGATTTCGTGTGACAGTTTTAATTTTTTACGAAGCCTGACACGGGCAATTTCGATGCTTTTGGGCGTTACATTCTGGAGCCCGGCAATCTCTTTACCCGACAGGCCCAGTCGGAGATATGTCGATAATTTTTTTTCTTTCGCTGTAAGGTTAGGGTGTTTTGAATGTAACCGTCCTAAAAACCCTGGATGCAGGTTTTCCAGTTGTAAAACCACTGAGTCCCAGTCTACCGGGGTTGCAGGTATATTTTCAAGGTTCCCAAGCAGGGAGAGAAGTTTTTCACGAATATTTTCAGGACTTCCCGTTACCAATTTCTTTAATTGTTTCGTCGTCCACGCCATCCATTCATTTTTTTGTGAAAGCTGTAGCAGAAACGAAACCAGTTCGCGTTCTTTACTGTCGAGCTGCGATTTTATGCGGGTTTTAGCCCGGTTCTCGAATTCCTTTCCCTGCGAAAGTTCGTGAATATGCCCCATGGCCCGTTTCAGCCGGGTGATATCCTGAACGGACATTCTGATGCCGAGGTAACGCCCCTGTTTGTTGTGTACCCCACGGACGTTGGCCAAACACCAGCACAACTGCTTGTGCCGCGTAAGAATCCGAAATTCCAGCGACTGGTTGACCAGCATCTGATGAAGCGATCCGGAGAGGAACTGGCTGAATTTCTCACGATCGGGCTCATATAACAGCAGTTCGGCCAAGTTTTCAGAAGCGATGATTTGGTTGGAGGTAAATCCGGTTAAATCAAAACAGGATGGTGAGCAGTATTTAATTTGTCCTCCGGGTTCAAACCAAAGTTCCCAACCGTGAGTGAAATCGGCCACGAACTGGTAAAATTCCCGGAGATTCTGCTCTTCGGCCAATTGCAAAGCCGCTTCTTCGAACCGGAATTTCAGTTCCGACAACTGAATTTCCAACTCTTTTATACGACTTTTATACTGTTCTGTATTTCCCTCAATCGACATGATTAATTGCGTTATTTCTCAAACAGAATGATGCCCGACCGGTTGATGTGTTCAATAAATGCCGGTTTTTTATCCAGTTGAAAATTACAAATCAAATGTATTTTAAAAAGTCAACTTATTCCACTCTCAATCCTGTAACCAGCGTTTTCTTTTGAAGCGAAAACCAGGTGAGGCCGGAAATCCAAAGAATTCCGTTGAATAAAATCAGACCAGTTACCAATGCCACCGTGCCAAGTGAAGCATCGGTGTTAGTGGATAAAAACGCCGGCAATGTGGCAACCACTGCGGTTGTAAATCCAATCAGGACACCGGCAAACAAAAGAATCACATATTCGGTGGCAATAATTTTAAAAATGGGCTGATTATTAAAACCAATGGCCAGCATCACCGAAATCTCGCGACGGCGTTGCAACAGCGTGCGTGCCAGAATTACAGCAAGACCAATGGTCCCGAGAATTAGTCCCAAAGCGCCCAGTGCAAGAAATATGGAAAGATAGGTGTTAGTTACCGAGTAAAATTCAACCAGCCGTTTAGCTGTGTTTTCCATTTCCCAGCCGTAATCGCGAAAAACTGAATTCAGTTCGTCGGCAATGTTTTGCTGATTTTCTGGTTTTCCATCAATCAGGAAAACCGATGTACCGCTGTGTGTGGGATAGTTTTTCAAAAAGTTTTCGTTTGAAATCAGAATAAATCCCTGGAAAATGGAAGGCGTTGTTCCAGCAATCAGTTTCAGCCGCAACGTGTCGCCCACTTCGTTTTGGTATTCCAGAATATCACCCACCTTCATTCCCAGTCCCCATTGAATAACCGTTTGGTCGGCAATAGCCGGAATAGTCCCGTCGTCAAAAGTTTGGTTCAACGCCAGCCAGGGTTCTTCGTCAGTCAGGATTTTCAATTTTGTTGCAAAAGAAAAACGGCCTTGCAGCATTTCAGGATAAACACCCAGAATAGCAGGTTGCGAAATGCGGTTCAGGTTCAAACAACTGGCATCGTCTCCTTCCACTTTTTGAAACTGAACGGCAGTAAAATCCTCAAAAATACCTTCTTCTGCCCTTCTGTCCGGATTGTTCATTTCAAACAAAACTGGCATGGTTGTCTCGGCAAAAAAGAGGAAACCACCCGTACCGCTTGATTTCTCCTGCGCGCTGGCAAACAAATCAAGTTTATTCGAGCCGGTGGAAACCACAATAAACGTTCCGAGGGCAAACAAAATCACCACGGTTAACGAACGGCTCTTGTTCCGCGAAAGATTCAGTTGCGCCAATCTTCCGGTTCCGAAAGGCGACGTTTTCCGGTTTTCAATCCGAATTATCATTCTTCGGAAAAGCAACAGTAATCCAACCAACAGCAAACCTCCGGTGACAAAAAACAACGAAGTATTCATTTGTTCCGAGAAGGAAACCTGGAAAACGAAAATGGCTGCTGAAACAAGCAGGGAAAACCACATCATACTGTTCCAAACATTTTCTTTCGTTCTGTTTTTTATTGCAGAAGTATGTTTTTGCAGTTCAGCAGTTTTTTGCTTCTGAAAACGGGAAACCGAAATATAAATGGCTGCAAGCGACACCAGTAAACTGATAACCAATCCCAAAACCAGGGTTGCCGGATATATTTTCATCAGCAAAACATCGGTGCGCACAATATCAAACCACAAGGTATTCAGAATGTTAAACACCAACTTCGTATAAAAAACAGAAACAATAAGTCCTAAAATTCCACCCAAAAGAGCAACAATAAAACCTTCCTGTAAATAAAAACCACGAACCTGTTTTTGCTGAAAACCCAGCGCATCCAGTAACCCAACCTGCGAAGAGCGGGTTTCAAGGTTAAACCTAAAAAGCAACGAAGTTAGGACAATTCCGGCAATGAGCAGGAAAAAACTCAGGCCAATAAACAAACCACTGAAATCGGTGCCGTTTTGAGCAGCCTGCACTCCTTTTTCGCGTACCGGTTCAACCGACATCCCCAAATCGGAAGGATGAATGTTTTCAGTGAAAATATTATTGAAAGCTTCCTCACTGAAAACATCAGACGAAAAACGTACAGCGGTATAATTCCCAAACCGGTTCGACCACATTTCCAGCGCTTTAAACATTGAAACATACGCTTTGGGTGTGCCTTTATAATCATTCCAATACGCTTCATCCTTGTCGCGAATGGCATCCATGTTAATAGGAATTCCGGCTTCCCACTCGCGGCAGTGCCCGGCGTCGGAAAGCCCTGGCAAATGCGGCATCCGGGTAGAATCTGCCCAGACAGGTGTCATTGGAACAATTTCTTTCAGAATAAAAACCGACTCCTTTTCAATCAACTGCCTGAGCGGGCCCATTTCAAAAAAAGTGAGTTTTACTGAATCGCCTGTTTTGACGCCCAAATCATCGGCAGCCCACTGGTTTAGAATAATTTCGTTATCAGCCAAACCGGAAACCAATGTTGAGACAAAGGAATAAGGAATACTTTTAGCTGCGAGCTGCGAGTTGCGGGCTGCGGGCTTTTCACTCGTGGCTAGTGACTCAAAGCTCATAATTTGAACCGCTGATATTTCATTCACAAAATAAGTCAGCATGGATTTCGCACCCGGAAGTTTTTGCAGTGTTTCGGCAATTTTGTTTTCCAAAAATACCCGTTCGGTGGAAATTTCAACTTCGCCGGTTGTTTCAATATTTTTTAGCTGAAGTCCGGCATCTTCCGGAGTAAGGCAACTTTTTACCGATTGCAAAACTTCATCGGAGGATAATTCACTTGATATAAGAATCTGATTGGCTTTCCCTTCGAATTCCATTAACCTGTTCAACCTGTCGAGGGTAAGAAAAATATTGTAGGGCGCCGTTTGCGAATTTTTCAGACTGAACCTTCCCAATTCTTCTTTTTGAAGCACTTTTTTCACCGTTGCCCGCAGTGCAACACTGGCTTCGCCTTCCGAAACAAATGGTGCATTTAATGGAATGAGGCTGGCCTTTTTTATCCTGACCAAAATATTGTCGCCTTCGCCAATCGCCAGCCGTTCGGCAAGGTTTTGGCTTATAGCGATTTCATTATTCTGAAGTTCAGAAAAAACAGAAGAATTGGCAAATTTCTCAAAACCAGAATCCACACCAATAATTTGCACCTTGTTCACACGCTGCTGACCTCCGTCGGCAACAGCAACTCCTTCGAGCAATAAAACCGGGGCAGCTATAATTTGTGGATTTTCAATTTCAGATGCCATCTCCTGCCTGAAATAGCGTTCTGTAACAGAAACCAAATGCGTTGTTCCTCCCAGACGAGAAAAAGTGGATTGCTCAAGGCTGTACCGAACAGAATCGCCAATAATCAGCGATCCGGTCAAAACCATGGTACTTACCACCACACCCAATGCCACTAACAGGTTTTGGTGTAAATAATGGAGAAATGTTTTTATGATGAAATGAAATCTGTTCATTTATTTTCTTTCAAAAAATTTAAAGCCTTTTCCCTTACATTATCATTGAGCTTAGAACTATCAATAATAATTTGTAATGCCTCATTCTCAAGTCCATTTCTAAAAATTGACTTTGCGGTAGAAATCCTTGATTTTTGAGAATTTAATGAAAATAATGAATACTGTTCATACTTTTGAGCAATTTCTATATAACTTATATTTGGATTTATATTAATTTCTGGGTATAATATCTCTACAAAAACTTCTTTCCCTATACTTTTAAGCCATTTATCAAGTACTTCAACAGACTGATATTCTTCAACTTCTTTCTCTCTTTCAATTGAATATCTTTTTTCCCTAACTACAATTTTTTCTTTATTATCTATTTTGTTATAATTTTGATTTTCAAACCATTCAATATTGCCTATTTTGCTAGTTGATTCGTAAAAGTTATACTTTAACGTTATTTTTTCAAATTCCTCAAACTCTTTTGGATATTTTTTAAATACATAATCTTTCACCAAACATAATAGCTCAACTTCTTCTCCTAAGTTATTACCTGAATAACAAATATGATTTCTCTTAGGAACTAAAAATGAATTAAATGGATGAATTAATCTTATAAAGTGAGCATGTAAAATTTTTATCTGTTCCTTATTTAAATTACTTTCTACATATCTAATTTTTCTATTAAAATCCCATTCATCACGAGAAGGATTTGGGAATAAAGATTTCAAATCCAGATTTTCAAATCCATAACCTGTCGGTTTTATATGAGCTAAATACCAACCTTTACTATTTAAATTAACTTTTAACGCATTCTGTGGAGAATAATAACTCAGTTCCTTTTCTTTTGAAGTTTGCCCAAATGATGTAACTAAATTTTTTTGAGATAAATACTCACGTAAAGCATATTTATTATATGAGATGTTTGCAATTTTTAACCCTGTAAATAACATCGAGAATGTATTATCACAAAAAGCCACCTTAGTACCGTCTGGATATTCGGAAAGAAATCCTCTTCGTAATAGATCGTACTTATCCTTAGAATAAGAGCCATATAATCTTAAAAAAAATATTGGATTTTCAATTGTTAAATAATCGATTAGTGAGTTATGAGTATTTTTAATTGTTTCAATATTGTCAAATTGTGGTTTAATCAACTTTTCAAAGAAATCCTTTACATTATTTGCTTTGCCAGATTTTAATTTCTCAAACCTATAATTATTAATTCTATCCATACAATCAAACTATACACACTCGATATTATACTAATTTTCCAGATTTTAATGTAACTTTTTTATCCATCTTCGCTGCCAATTCAGATGAATGTGTAACAGTTACCAGCGTAACATTTTCCTCATCGCTCAATTGAATCAGCAATTCGGACAGCGCCGCAGCATTTTCTTCATCCAGCGCACCAGTGGGTTCGTCGGCCAGAATAAGTTTGGGTTTATTGATTAACGCCCGAACCACGGCAGTCCGCTGGCATTCGCCACCCGACATTTCCGAAGGTTTCTGGTTGCGTTGTTCCCAAATCCCTACCTTACGAATAAGGTGTTCTGCCCAACCGGTTTGTTCTTTCGAAATTTTGTTCCCCTGCGGAAGTAACGGAAGCAGTACGTTTTCCCACAAAGTGAGTTGCGGCATCAGGTAATGTAGTTGGAAAATAAAACCCAGCTTTTGGTTGCGGAAATTGGCCAGTTCGTTTTTCGAATAACCTGTGATATCGGTTCCTTCAAAAAGAACTTTCCCGGTTTCGGGCAGGTCGAGCGCACCAATTAAGTTCAGTAAAGTGGTTTTCCCTGAGCCACTTGGCCCGACGACAGCCACCTTTTCACCCTGAGCCAATTCGAAATTTAAATCATTCAGAACGGCACGGTAACTGTGCGTTCCCGGCTCACCGTAGCCTTTTGTTATGTTTTGCAGTTTTAACATCTTTTTCATTGGCACTTTCTGTCACCCTGAGCGGAGTCGAAGGGTGTTTGTTTGTTATACTATTTTTAAACATACTTCGACTACGCTCAGCATGACGAGCAGCCGTCACTTTGAACGAAGTCGAAATGTGATTATTCCAATTTCTTTTTAAAGTTAGAAAAATGAGTTTCATTCTGACAAACAGAATACTCTTTCAATTTTTCCCAGTTATTCTCAATTAACGCTTCCTTTTTCCTTCTTGACCATCCCTTCAATCTTTTTTCTCATTGTTCAGCAATTGCAAAATCATTAAATGTTTCAACAAATACAAGTTTCACCGACCTTCGGATAGCGGTATAACTATCAGGCGATTCTCCGAAATTGTGTTCCTGAATCCGCCTTTCAATATCGTTCGTAATTCCAGTATAGTAACTGTCGTCCTTACATTTCACAATATAAACATAAAATGTTTTCACAATCAGAACCTTTTATCATCTTAACCATCGTTCGACTTCGCTCAGGATGACCCTCTCGTCAAATTAAGCGTAGTAGAAATGCAATATTAGTTCTATTTTCAGTTCACCCTTCGACTCCGCTCAGGGTGACGAAGACTTTCGTATAAAGTTATAATTTCAGCAGCGTGGTTGTGAATGTTGAAATTCTTTTTAGTACCCTCGTACCCATCACGACTGAGTTTTTCCAGTTTTTCAGAATCAGAAAGCAACTCAGCCCAGGTTTCACTTAGTTTTTGAGGGGTGTTAGGCATGTAGGTTACGCCGCCTCCCGAAATCTCAATAATTTCGGGGAAAGCACCTAAAGCAGGTTGAACCACCGGTACTCCGGAAGCCATCGATTCCAGCATGTACATTCCAAATGCTTCACCAATCCGAACGGGAACAGAAACCAGCGACACTCGTTTGAAAAAATCGTTTGATGCTTCTCCTCCAAATTCAGGAAGAATTTCGAAAGACTCCAGCAGATTATTTTCTTTCAGCTTTCGTTTTTGTTCTTTCAGAAATTTGGTGTCATCGCCGGTGGTGCCGCCAGTGGCAATCAGTTTCACATCTTCGAAACCCGGATTCTTTTTCAGTTCGATAAACGCATCAACCACAATATCAAAACCATCTTTGTGGCACATTCTGGAAATATACCCAACATTTCTTTCCTTTTCGCGTGTTGAAATGTAGTTATAGTCTTCCACATCCACACCCAGATGGATGGTTTGGATTTTATCATCCGAAAGGTTCATCCGTTGTTTCATCACGCCGGCAAAAAAATGGCTGACTGAAACCAGTTTATCCACATCTTTGGCGCGTTCGTGCATCAAATTCCAAATCTTTTTTTGAAAATGTGGTTGCATGGGGTCAATCCAAACATCTTCGTCCTGAAGTGAACAAAGCACCGGCACCCCGATTTTTTCCTTCAGGCGTTTGGCCAGGCCCAGAAGCAGGGCATTCGAAATATGAATAATATCGGGCTGACAATATTCGGCAATCCAGTTTACCATGTGGTCGAGTTCTTCTTTTTGCTGCCCCTGTTCACCCAATAACATCGACAAAGTCATGTCTTCCAAACCTTTGGCGCGTGTTGAACCCGCCATCGACGCGGCAATTTTCATCATGGGTTTCGAATTCAGCAATTTATCGACCCAATCCGGCGCTTTCCTAAAAATGGGATAAACCTGTTTCAGGTATAAACTGATTGCCCCGTAAAAGATCGGCACTTCCGAAATATCGTGTTCATCGGCAAACAACGGAAGATACATCGGAATTTTGGTCACTTTATGGCCTTCAGCACGCAAAGCATTAAAATATTTACTGTCGCGCAAACAGTTACCGCAGTAAAAACTGCCACCCGAACCCGGTATGATTTGAATTATATTCATCTCTGTGTTTCTCTGTTTCTCTGTGGTTTCAATATCCCTGAACAATTCTTCTTATTCCATCTTTCAATTTAGAAACATTGAAATTAATCAATAATCCATATCTCAAATTTTGTAATTTCAGATATGTCAGTATCTGAGCCATATGAATATCATTCAATGCATCTACTGATTTCAATTCCAGAACAATTTGATTTTCAACCAATAAATCAATTCTATATCCACAATCGAGTTTTACATCTTTATAAACTAAAGGCAATGCCTTTTCTTTTTCAACTTTTAAACCAACCTCCTGCAGTTCATGATAAAGACATTCTTTATATGCAGATTCTAAAAGTCCAGGACCAAGCGCTTTATGTACTTCTATCGCGCACTGAATTATTTTACCGGTTAATTTATTTGTTTCCATTCATTTTATTTTAACCACAGAGAAACAGAGTTTCACAGAGGGTTATTCCCCAAAACAATACACATTCCCATCGAAAGCGCCAACAATTATTTTCCCTGCTGCCACCGCCGGATTACTGATAATCTGGCTTCCTATTTCGTAACTCCAAACCAGTTTCCCATCCGAAAGGTTCACGATGGCAATATCGCCACGCATATTTGCTGAAATTACCTTGTCCCTGGCAATCACGGGTGAAGCTTCCACCTGCCGGCCGGTATTGTATTCCCACAATTTTTTGCCCGAATTTTTATCGAAACAATACAGAAATTTGTTGTGATTGGCAGTCAGTACACGGTTCCCCACCAGAGCTGGCGAAGCAATAAACTGAAGTTTGGTGGTTTCGTGTTCCCAAACCCAATTGGTTTTGTTGGATTTCAAATCCACCTGAAAAAAGCGGCCGTCGTAATCGCCGATATAAGTCTTATCGTTTTCAACTGCCGCTGAACCAGCCACATAGGTGGCCACATCAATCTTTTTATCTAATTTCCCGGTAGCCACATCCACAATGTGCAAGTATCCGTCGCAGCCTCCAAACATGGCTTTACCGTTGATACAGGCCGCCGCACCGTTAATGTAGTTATCCGATTCGTATTTCCATTTTACTTCACCTGTTTTTGCATCCACACAATGAAGGTAAAAATCGTAACTCCCCACAAAAATGTATGTTGTTTTCCCATCGCTCCACCAGTTTGCCGAACCTATAATCTGGTTTTCGGTTTCGTATTCCCAAAGTTTTTTCCCTGAATTTAAATCGAGTGCATAAAACATTCCATCGAGATTTCCGATATAAACCACATTATTCAGCAAAAGTGCCGGTGCCTCAATGGCATTGTTGGTTTCGAATTTCCAAAGAAGTTTGCCATTCATATCCAGGCAATACACGAAACCGTCGGTGGAACCCACAACAATTTTTCCATTAGCAACCACAGGCGACGATTTGATGTTGTCGCCGGTTTGAAATGTCCACAATAATTTTGGTGAATTTGGTAAAGTAGTGTTCGAAACGCCGGTCAGGCTCTGATTCCCACGGAAAATGGGCCAAGAATCAGAGAGTTGGGCATTTGATTGAAATGTCAGCCAGAGAATAAAATTAAATATAAAAATCTTTCTCATTTCCTTTATTTTATAACAGAGAACACAAAGATGAAACAGAGGTTCACCGGGTTTCTTTCAAAGAAATTGCCCCGGTTGGGCAGCCTTCGGCTACTTTCACTGCGATTTTTTTCAATCCTTCATTCAGCTCTTCGTTGAACGGAATGCCAATTTCCACATCAAAACCTCTTCCAATATACGTAAAACCAAATTTCTCGCCGTATTTTTCGGTGAGGCGTACGCAAATGCCGCATTTGATACATTTTTGAGCTTCGTACACCACCAAATCGTGGTTCATTTGTTTAGTAATATTCCGCCGTTCGCTGGTTTTGAACCTTTTCTGATCGGCGTTGTACTGGCCGGAATATTCACGAAGTTTACAATTATCGATGGCGCGGCAGTCGCAGTGCAGGCAACGTTTTGCCTCGGCAACCGCTTCCCCGGCTGAAAAACCGGAATAACCTCCTGTTGCCGGAAATGTCCGTTTTTCATTTACCGATTCTTTCAGGTATTCCGAAAACTCAGCCGCCACCAGTTTTCCGAAACGCGAGTTGAACAGCCGTGGTTCGCCCGTTGGTTCCTGACCGTTGAAAAACTGAAGTACCGAAAAAGCCACTTCTTTTCCCTGCCCCACTGAACGTACTGCCAACCTCGACGAACGCAGCACATTCCCGATGGCAAAAACATTTTCATCGGAAGTCTGGTACGAATCTTTATCGGCAATGATTCCTTTTGGCGTAGCTTTCAAACCAAAAAATTCCGGTATTTCTGAAACGGTTCCGGTAGCTACAATCACCGCATCAAATTCATTTTTAAGCTGCTGAAAAACTTCTGCGTTAATTTCTTTTCCTCCCTGAAATTCAACACCGGAATTCAGAATTACTTCAATTTCCTTATCCAGCACTTCCAATGGTAAAATTTCTTCTGAAATAGCAGTGCGAAGCAACCCGCCAGCTTTTTCATTTTTATCGAGTAAGATAACCTGAACACCTTTTAGTTGCAGATAATAAGCAGCTGCCAAACCGGCTGGCCCGGCACCAATGACCACTACCTTTTTACCGGTTTTTTCTGCAGAAATAATTTTTGGTGCAGCGCCTTCATCGCCAACGAAACGTTTCAGCAAACAAATTGAGATTGGTTCATCAACGGTTTTACGGTGACAGGCGCCTTCGCACGGAGCCGGGCAAATACGGCCCAAAACGGCAGGCAGGGCAATATCGCGCTTTACCACCGCCAGCGATTCATCGAATTTTCCAGCGGCAATCAACCGGTTCATCAGCGGGATGTTCATGTGCGCCGGACAAGCAATCTGGCAGGGCGCTTCACAGTCGCCGACGTGTTCGCTCAGCAACAGCTCCAGGGCGGTTTGCCGGGCTTCTGAAATTTCAGCATCGTCAGTTATAATTTCCAGTCCTTCTGTGGCTTTTACTGAACACGAAGGAAAAAGCCGCCCGTTTTTCCGGTCTTTTACCAAACACAACATGCACGAGGTGAAATGCTCCAACTCGTCGTGCCAGCACATATTCGGAACGTGAATCCCTAATTGCTGCGCGGCTTTCATCACCGAAGTTCCTTCTTCGACCTGGATTTCTGTGTTATTTATTTTGAGTTTTATCATGTTACGGATTACGAGGTGAAACCATTTTTATCTGCTTTCGCAGAACTGGGTATAACTGTTCAGCCATTATCTGAAAGCCCAAATCGGTCAGATGAACCCCATCAACGGTAGCTTCCTGGCTGTTGCCAATCAGATGGTCTGCCTTCACATAGTATATATTCCGGTCGCCTTTCTTTTTTTGTTCCTGAAAAATCTTCGCCAGGGTTTCATTCTTTTCCTTGATCTTTTCATTTACTTTCTGATCAAAATCCATGTGCGGAAACAGGATATTCTCAACAAGAACAATAGGTGTTCCCTGATTTTTTTCGCGAAGGATTTCCAGAAAACGGGAATATTTTTCGTTCATCTGCAGAACACTGACATTGGGCAAACAATCCATCACAAAACATGATGCCGGAATTTCAGCCATTGCTTCGGCCACTTCGAGGTCGAGCTGGCCATTTCCGCTGAATCCCAGGTTGACGATCTCGCGGTCGAGCATTCGCGATAAAATATTGGGATAAGACATTCCGGCACGTGTGGCACACCCGCCCTGCGTAATGCTGGTCCCGTAAAAAACCACGGGGCGGCCGGTTTGCGGAGAATTAACTGTTGGGGAAAGAACTTCAGCATCAGGAGCTACCCCGATTTCCAATTGGGCCAGCCCGTCATACAAGGGTAGGTACAGCATATATTCCTTCTCCAGTCCGATCATATTCTGGATGATGACCACTTGGGAGGTTTTTCCGGTTGGCCGGGCAGAGTTGACAAACTGCCACTTTCCGTTTTCCAGGCAATACAAATCCAACCCTTTGATGCCGGTCATGGTAAAATGGTTCATAACCACATCACCGGTAACTTCCCAGCGGGCGCCAATAACCGGCGAACTTGTACGAAAACGGATGGCCAGCCCGCTGCAGTTTTTCGATAAATTCCAAACCGGCGGGCGGGTTGTATTCTCGAGCCGGGCCGGCAACCGTTCGTAACGGTTTTGAGTATCTGTAAAACCTCTGCCGATGACCGGAAGAATTGCGGCATCCACATATTTTAAACTGTCGGCAGATACAGCGATTCCAACCAGGGGCAGGATCATAATCAAAACAAAAAATAAATGCTTCATTATAAAATTATCAATTCATATGGTATCTATTTCACATCAATCGCATCAACGGGGCAAACGGCGCGGCAGGCGTCACATTTGATACACAATTCGGTATTAATCGTGTGCTTTTCGTGCGGGGTGAACGGAATAGCTTCAACCGGACATTTTTGTACGCACATGGTGCAACCGATACAGTTATCATTCACCGAATATTTTATCAGCGCCGCACATTTTCCGGTTGGGCAAACACCGTTGATGTGCGCCTCGTACTCATGTCTGAAAAACCGAAGGGTACTCAGCACCGGATTAGGCGCTGTTTTTCCGAGCCCGCATAAACTGCCTTTTTTTGTCCACTCGGCCAATTTCTCCAACTCTTCCAGATCGCCTGGTTTTCCTTTTCCCTGGGTGATATTATTCAGAATATCGAGCATCCGCTTTGTACCCACGCGGCAGAAGGTGCATTTCCCGCACGATTCTTCCTGGGTGAACGAAAGAAAATAACGGGCAATATCCACCATACAATCAGTATCGTCGAGAACCACCAGTCCACCCGATCCCATCATGGCACCCATTTCTGCCAGCGACTCAAAATTGATAGGCGTGTCGGCAAATTCGGCCGGAATACAACCACCTGACGGGCCGCCAATCTGCACAGCTTTAAATTTACGTCCGTTGGCAATTCCGCCGCCAATTTCTTCGATGACCTGTTTGATGGTAATTCCCATCGGAACTTCAATCAATCCGCCACGGGCAATTTTCCCGGCAAGGGCAAAAACTTTGGTGCCAGTACTTTTTTCGGTGCCAATATTTTTGAATTTATCGGAACCTTCGCGTAAAATGTAGGAAATCTGTGCCAGGGTTTCGGTGTTGTTTACCAGCGTGGGATATCCCCACAAACCGCTTTCGGCGGGGAATGGCGGACGCATTCGCGGAAACCCGCGGTTCCCTTCGATGGAAGCCATCAATGCCGATTCCTCGCCGCAAACAAATGCGCCGGCTCCCTCATAAATCTGAAGGTTGAGACTAAAACCTGAGTCCAGGATATTTTCACCCAGCAAGTTATTTTCCTTACAAATCCTCAATGCTTCGCGAATCCGTTTGACCGCCAGCGGATATTCAGCGCGGATATAAAAGAAACCCTGATGGATTCCGGTTGCAAAAGATGCAATAATCATCCCTTCAATTACCCGATAAGGATACGATTCGAGCAACATGCGGTCCATAAAAGCGCCGGGATCGCCTTCATCGCCATTGCAAATGATGTATTTTGTTTTTTCAGGTTGCTTTTTTACCAGTTCCCATTTTATTCCGGTTGGAAATCCTGCGCCTCCGCGGCCCCGGATTCCGCTGTTTTTGACTTCGGCAATCACTTCGTCGGGCGAAAGTGATTCCAGCACTTTTTTCACGGCAGCAAACCCACCCCGGCTTTGATATTCTTTGATATCCAAAGGATTAATCAAACCTCGGTATTCGGTAGCAATGGGAATTTGTTTTCCGAGGAAGGAAGCCACCGGTTTTTCGCGCATACTGATTTCGTAGCGTTCCACACCTTCCCAGTTACGGTCGGTCTGGATATCTTCCACCAGGCTCAGTAATTTATTTTTTGCTTTTGCCAGAATTCCGGGTGGTTCAAAGTGGCTCTCGACAATATTTTTCACATCTTCGGGCTTAACCCTTGCATAGAGCGTTGGCTCACCCTCATTCGGAACAATTTCGACCAGCGGAACCTGATGGCACATGCCCACGCAACCTACATTTTTGAGTTTAACGCGCAAGCCGTTTTCGTTCACCACACTTTCCACTTCCTTACGGATTTCATCGCTGCCACTGGCCACACAACACGACCCCAACCCAATCCGGATTTCACCCTTAATTTCAGTTCCATCCGCTTTCCGGGCCTTTTTTGAACTTTTAACTCCTTTCTGACTTTCGAAATCGGAAATAACCTGCCCCACCTGGTCGGAAGCCACGTGCCCGTAGGTAATTCCGTCAATCTGCACCACTGGCGCCAGCGTGCAGCAACCCAGGCAACTTACTTTTTCGAGGGTGTATTTACCCGATTCATCGGTATTGACCCCGTCGGGCAGTTTGAATTCACGGCGAAAAGCATCGTAAACCTGACCGGCGCCTTTTACATGGCAGGCGGTTCCCACACATACCTTAATCATGTGTTCACCCACCGGCTGCATCCTGAACTGTGAATAGAAACTGGCCACGCCGGTAATATCGGCCGGAGTAATGGCTGTTTTTTCAGAAACATACCGCAAAACCTCTTCAGGCAGATAATTGTACTCTTTTTGAATGGCCTGCAAAATCGGAATCAGGTTCTTTTTGGCAGAACCCTTTTCCTCAATAATTTTATCGATATTTTGAAACTGGCTTGTCATATTTATATCGTTATACCTCTTTCCCTTCGATTAATTGTCTTAATTCATTTTTACTTGGAAGGACCGTGAGATACTTTCTTGCAAAAATTTGATTGTTATTTTCAGGTAATGTTATTTCAACAAGCGTATCATTTTTCTTCTTGCAAAGGATGATACCAATCGTTTTGTTTTCATATTCAAGTTTAACAAACCTGTCATAGTAATTCACGTACATTTGCATTTGTCCGATATCCTGATGTGTTAACTCACCTATTTTCAAATCAATTATGACAAAACATTGCAGAATGCGGTTATAAAAGACCAGGTCAACCCTGAAATGTTTGTCATCAAAAGTAAAACGAACTTGTCTTCCAGCAAATGTATAACCCTTACCCAGTTCGAGCAGAAAATGCTCCAATTTATCAATTAATCGTTGTTCCAATTCTGTTTCAGAATATTGGTTTTCTTCTTTTAATCCAACAAATTCGAGAATATAAGGATCTTTCAGTGCATCTTGTGGTGTTTCAATTATCTGACCTTTCTCTGATAGTTTTTTGATCTCCGGTTTGTTTCTGCTTAAAGCCAGTCTTTCATAAAGTGCAGAATCAAATTGCCTTTGTAATTCACGTAAGCTCCATCCATTATTCGCAGCCTCAATTTCATAGAAACTGCGTTCATTCTCATTATTAATACGCATCAAAATTAAATAGTGAGACCAGCTTAGTTTGAATTCGTCAGACAGTGCCTGACCTTTTGAGTATGTCAGGTAAAAACTTCGCATTTGTTTTAAATTTGTAACAGAAAAGCCTTTCCCAAATTCCGATAATAATCTGTCGGACAATTCAGAAAGTAATTTATTACCATATCCAGCCCGCTCTTTTCCTTCCTGCTCTTCTTCCACAATCATTCTGCCAATCTCAAAGTAGGTAAGCACCATGGTCCTGTTAACCGATGTTACAATGGATATCCTTGCTTGTTTTAATATATCAGCAACCTTGCTA
>CAZHKI010000012.1:0-15975 GCA_964533365.1 uncultured Maribellus sp.
AACTTACCAGCCATTTCCGCTATTTCAATATCCAAATCAATGCACAGAACCCTCTGGTTCAAATCCCAAATGAAATTAAATTTTTACCCCGAAAAAATTACATTCTCCCTCTCAGCCACAGTTATGACGCCATTTCTAACAACTATTCAACCAACACCAAACGCAACCTTGCAAAAGCACAAAAGAACCGGCTAAGTTTTATTTCCGGAGTCGGAACAGAAGAATTCATGCAATTTAAAACGGCAAATTTGCCGGTCAAACTCACAAAAAGCGATTTGGAAAAACTGAAACGGTTAACTGCATTTGGGCAACTTCAGGGACACGGCCGGTTTTACGGCGTTTATGGCCCCAAAAACGAACTCTTGTCCGCCGTTTATTTCTGCCGGTTTAAAAACAGGCTGACCTACATGAATGCCGTTTCCAACGACGAGGGGAAAGCTTTGGGCGCCATGCCTTTTCTCGTCGATCAGGTTATCCGCGAAAATGCCGGGAAAAACCAGGTCCTCGATTTCGAAGGATCGATGATTCCCGGAGTTGCCCGGTTTTACGAAGGATTTGGCGCTTCGCCGGAAACCTATTTCCAGTTGAAATACAACCGGCTGCCTCTTCTGTTAAAATGGTTAAAACGAAAGTAGAACATGAGAAAAGCACTGCGTTTAACAAGCAAACAACTGGGCCGTGTTGTTCCGTCAAAAACACTCTTTCAACTCATCACTCCCCCGTTTTTGCCGTTTTATCATGTTGTCAGCGACCAAAAACTAGCTCACATCCAAAATTATCCATTCCGAACGGTCCGGCAGTTTCAATCCGAACTGGATTTTTTCTTGAAACATTTCAAACCGGTTTCGCTGCAATATTTAATTGAAAATCCTAAAACAACTGAAAAAATATTTCACCTCAGTTTCGACGATGGATTAAAGGAATGTGCTGAAGTTATTGCCCCCATTTTATTAGAAAAAGGAATTCCGGCTTCCTTTTTTGTTAATCCCGGATTTATTGACAATCAGAAGTTGTTTCACCGGTACAAAGCCAGCCTGATTTTTGGCGAACTTCAAAAGAAACCAGACAAAAAAATCCAAAACAAGCTGAAAGAAAACGGATTTAATTGCCGGAAAATTTTAAAAACCGAACATTCGCAGAATTGGTTTTTGGATGAATTGGCCAAAGATCTGGGAATTGATTTCAAGCGTTTCCTTGAAACCCAAAAGCCCTATTTAACCACAGAACAGGTATTGAAGCTAAAAAATCAGGGATTTTCCATAGGCGCCCACAGTTTCGATCACCCCGAATTCTGGATGCTTTCGAAGGAAGAACAAATGCAGCAGATGGTAAAAAGCACAAACTGGGTAAACGAAAAAATTCAGCCGGGAATCCGCGCTTTTGCGTTCCCGTTTACCGACTCCGGGGTTGCGCCGGAAGTGCTTCAAACCATTCATGAACAAAAAATCTGTGACATTACGTTTGGCACTGCCGGGTTAAAATTCGACAGTTTCCCGTTGCATTTTCAGCGTTATCCTGTTGAGATGCCGGGAAATTTTGTTCAAAATATTAAATCGGAATGGATTTATTACCTGTTGCGGAGGTGGGTGGGAAAAGAAACGGTAAAACACTGATGCTTGAAATAAAAAAAATTAAACGAAACGAACTGGAAAGTTTTACCGGGAGCGATTTTTTCAACCGCTTACCGGTTGTACCGATCACGCCCGAACGGGCCAAATCATATGTCCGGAATCCCCGGTCTCAACCCGGCGATGTGGTTTTATATCTTGGATTCATCGACGAACAACTGGTGGCATTCCGCAGCCTGTTTGCCGACTGGATTTTTGAAGCAGGGAAGCCCGTCCGGTTTGGCTGGTGCAGCGGAAACTGGGTACATCCGCAGTTCAGGCGGCAGGGTTTCTCGGAAGCTCTTTTAAGGGAAGCTTACTCCGACTGGAACGGAAAACTGATGTTCACCAACTATGCGCCTGAATCGGAAAAATTATATCTCAAAACCGGATGGTTCAAACCCATTCATCCGTTTTCAGGGGTGCGGGGATACCTGTTCCCCAAAACCCGCAAACTATTACCCGTGGCCAACCGTAATATTCTTCTGAAATCTATTTTTACGGTTGCCGATTCCTTTATTTTTCTGGTTTCCTCATTCCGAATTCTCTTTTTTCAGGATCGGGTTTCATCCGAATTTTCTTTTAAGACCTTACCCACTCCCGACGAAGCTTGTTTCAACTTGTTACGGAGATCGGAACAAAATTTTCTTTTTAACCGGGGCGAAGCCGAACTACAGTGGATTTTCAGGTTCCCGTGGATTACGACTACCAGCCAACCCAGGAAAATCAGCTACCCGTTTTCATCGGTTTCTTCATCGTTTTACTACCAGACTGTAAAACTTTTCAAAAGAAATGAGCTGGCCGGTTTTTTTATTTTTTCGGTCCGCGAAGGCCATCTGAAAACCCTGTTTTTCTGTCTCCCGGAAAACGCCGGAAACGCGGTGGCCCAATTTCTGAAAAAATATTGTGTTTTGAAAAAAATTGAAGTGATAACGTTGTATAATCAACAAGTTTCCGAATGGTTTTTTGCACAAAAATTCCCATTTTTGCGGCTGAAAAAATTCGGCCAGAAAATATACAGCACGTTTTTGCCTGAGCATGCCGAAACGTACCGTTTTCAGGATGGCGACGGAGATGTTTTTTTTACGTAACAATCGAATCATGAATATAAAAATTTTAGGTAACAACCATTCAATATTGGATCAATACCTGGCCGAAATCAGGGATATTTCCATTCAAACCGACCCGCTTCGCTTCCGCGAGAATTTATACCGTATCGGTGAGTTTTTTGCCTTTGAAATCAGCAAAGAGCTCCAGTTTGTTGTAAGCGATGTAACCACACCGCTGGGAGTAGCACAGGTTCCGGTACTGGCCAAGCAGCCGGTTTTAGCAACCATCTTACGGGCAGGGCTTCCCATGCACAACGGGTTGCTTAAAATTTTCGACCGGGCTGAAAACTGCTTCATTTCAGCTTACCGGAAATATTCTGAAAAAGGTAAATTCGAAATTGAATTTGAATACATGGCTTCGCCATCGCTGGAAAACAAAGTGGTCATTCTTTCCGACCCGATGCTGGCTTCGGGGAAATCGATGGAAATCGGATACGAAGCGCTGTTCAGCAAAGGCAAACCGGCCCATGTCCATCTGGTTTCCATTATTGCCAGCCGGCAGGGAGTTGATTATGTTTCGAAAAACATCAACCACGGGAATGTCACCCTCTGGCTGGGCGCCGTTGACGAGGGGATGACGCCGAAATCATACATCGTCCCCGGCCTGGGCGATGCAGGAGATTTGGCTTACGGTGAAAAAATTGATTCAAAAATTAAAAAGTAGCCCCTGAAAACAGGGGTCTAAAAATATACTTCCACGTTGATGTTCTCTCTTCCAAATCCTTTGTTTTTGAGGATTTCCATGGCATCAAAAATCATATCGCTGTTTCCGCACAGGTAAAAACAGGTATTGGCTGCGAAATCTGTTTCCGAGAGATATCCGGTCAGCCGTCCGTGATAATCACCTTTATCATCGCGCGATGTACATATATGATACCTTTCAAGGATATAATCCTGTTTTTCATAGGCTTCACTGGCATAACGCAAGCCATGAATCAACCGGTAATCCAGTCCTGGATTACTTAAAATCATGCTGTGAAACGGAGCTATTCCGGTTCCACTGGCAATAAACACATGTTGGTGCGTATCGCGCTTTTGCAGGTCAAGACCAAATTTTCCAAATGGTCCGTGAACTTCTACCCAATCGCCCTTTTTCAGATTTTTTAAACGGGGCGAAAAATATCCTCCTTCCACCTCTTTCACCAGAACTTCAAGATTCTTCCCGTTTTCGGCACTGTAAATGGAATATTCACGGCTTTGATAATCGCCCTGAATGGAAAGCGATATGTGTTGCCCGGCAACAAAATCAAAACGACTTTTAGGCAAACTCAATATAAATGCGTTTTCTGTCAGTTCCCTGATGCCAACAACTTTATAAAAATTTGTATCAAGTTGTATTTGTGGTTTCATATCAATGGTCATGGCTTGATAATTTAAAATTTCCACAAAAATAAAATGATTCCCAATATAAATACTAAATTGTCTTTTATTTCACCGGTAAAACCGGAGATTTAACCGATTTTTAACCCCAAAATTCAGAAAAGAGCCCTACATTTAATTAAAAATTTGGAATAATTATTGTAACCATTCATTCCATTCAAAAAAAGCCAGCTTTAATAAAAACAATTGAACTCATGAAAACATTAATCGCTTATGCAACAACACACGGTTGTACCGAGAAAACAGCCCAGGAGCTGAAAACACAACTGGGAGGAGAAGTCACCCTGGTCAATTTGAAAAAGAATCCCAATCTTTCGGTAAACCAATTCGACAGGGTAATCATTGGCGGATCGATACATGCCGGTCAAATCCAGAAAAGGATCAAGGAATTTTGCGAAAAAAACCTGGAACTGCTGAAAGAAAAAGAATTGGGTCTGTTCATCTGCTGTATGGAACAAGGAGAAACTGCCGGAAAACAATTTACTGAATCATTTCCTGAAGAGTTGCAGCGAGTAGCCAAATCAACAGCTATTTTTGGCGGCGAGTTCGATTTTGAAAAAATGAATTTCCTGGAAAAAATGATCGTGAAGAAAGTGGCGCGGGTCAGACAGAGTACCTCCAAAATTGATCAACAGGCCATTCGGAAATTTTCAAAACGGATGGACCGGATTTTTAACCCATTCCTGTTTCTTGCCTAAAACTTCAAATAAAAATCGCCGGTCAGTTTTTTATAGTCCGTCGTAAAATCAATATTATCATCAGAATGAATATTTAAACAGTCCTTCACCGGGACTGTTTTTATTTTGCTGAATTCCATCAGATAGCGGTGCACGGATTTCGTGTTGTTGGGCCTTACTTCGGTTAACCGGTTCAGGAACAAACCCACACTTTCTGCCTGTTCGATAAAGAATTGAGCAGGCACAACCGGGAGGATAAGCGCCAATCGTCCTTCAGTACCAAGAATTTTCACACAACCGGCAATTAATTCGGGAAAAGGGAGCAAGTCGTTGTGTTTGGCCATAGCCAGCCGATTACATTTTGATTTTTGGTTGTTCACAAAAAAAGGCGGATTGGAAATAACCAGGTCAAATTTTATTTCGGTTTCAGCAGCAAAATGCTGAAATGAAGCGTTTACAATTTCAACCCGGTTTTTCCAGGGCGAAAGACTGCAATTCCGGGCAGCTTCGCTGGCTGCATCACCTTCAATTTCGATACCAGTAATTTTTGCTGCCGACCGCTGAGCCATCATCAGGGCAATCAGCCCGGTACCTGTGCCCACGTCGAGGATTTTTTCAGCGCCTTGGACACCAACCCACGCTCCCAGCAAAACACCGTCGGTACCCACTTTCATTGCAGCCTTTTCCTGAATGATGGTAAACTGTTTAAACTGAAAATAATTATTTCTGCCCATCTTAAAACCGTTCAAAAACGCCCAGGCCAAAAAGCGCAAAATCGTACTTCACCGGGTCGTTGGGGTCAAATTTACGAAGTGTATCCGAAATTTCCTCCACTGCTTTCCAGTCGTTTTGCCGCCGCGACATAAGACCGAGTTTCCGGGCAACATTCCCGGAGTGGACATCGAGAGGCAACATGAGCGCCGAACCCGGAATTCCCTGCCACAGGCCAAAATCGACGTGGTTTTTATCGTGCCTGACCATCCAGCGCAGAAACATATTCAGCCGTTTAGCTGATGCTCCTTTCGAAACATTGGCAATGTGTTTGCGGGTTCGTTCGCCACTGAGTTCAAAAAAGACAGAATAAAAATATTCGAGTGAAAACTTAACAGAATTTTCCAGCCGGAATCCTTTTTCAAATACCGGTTGTAGTCCCCCGTGTTTCTGATAAATATTCCGCAGCGAAAGGACAAAATAGCGACAATCTGAGCTATTAAAAGTCCGGTGGACAAACCGCTTTAACTGCTCAAGTTCCCTGTCAGACGTATCCATGATAAAACAAAAAGGCTGATTTTCCATTAACGACATCATTTTCAGCGAACTCTTAATGATGGCCGGACGATTTCCCCAAGCGAGGGTTGCGGTTAAAAAAGCGGAAATTTCAATATCTTCTTTTTCAGCAAAACGTTTGGGAACCTGAATAGGATCCGATTCGATAAAAAAAGGCTGGTTGTATTGAACAACTTTTTCATCAAGAAAATCTTTAATTTCTCCCCACTCTCTCATATTTCTGTCGGTTTTATATGCCGGGCAGGTTAACCCGGAATAATCATGAGATTCCTGATGTTTCAGATTTTACCTGTATTTTCAGCTTGTTCAAACAATTACTCCGTCGCGGATATGGATAATTTTATCGGAGCGATCGGCAAAATTATCATCGTGGGTAACAATGATAAAGGTCTGCCCAAAGTCGTCGCGCAGTTTAAAAAGCAGTTCGTGCAAGTCGTCGCGGTTGGCCGAGTCGAGATTTCCCGAAGGTTCGTCGGCCAAAACCACTGAGGGATTGTTAACCAGCGCACGGGCAACAGCCACGCGCTGTTTTTCACCACCCGAAAGTTCAGAAGGTTTATGGTGAACCCGATCGGACAGGCCAAGATAACGAAGCAGTTCCATGGCCTTTTTTTCGGCTTCCGATTTCGAAACGCGGGCAATATATGCAGGAATACAAACATTTTCGAGGGCCGTAAATTCGGGCAGCAAATGGTGAAACTGGAAGACAAATCCAATCTCTTTATTTCTGAACGCCGAAAGTTCGTTTTCGGAAAGTGCTGAAATTTTTTTATTATGGTAATAGATTTCGCCGCTGTCGGGTTTGCTCAGCGTCCCGAGAATCTGGAGCAACGTGGTTTTTCCGGCGCCGCTGGCCCCCACAATCGAATAGATTTTCCCTTGCGGAATTTCGAGATGGATGCCTTTTAATACATGAAGCGCCCCGAACGATTTTTTTATGTTGTCAGCTTTGAGCAAATAAAATATGAATTGCAATAATTAAAAATAATAGCCTGAAAAAAGACAGTCAGACCAAAAAAGGAAATATGAAAAAGAAACAACAGGATACCAATTAATACTTCCCTGGATTAATCTTCGAACTGATCGGTAATCCCTTGTTTGATTTCACTGGTTTCTTTGTTCACCACCGAAGTAACATCGTTAATATCTTTTTTTATATCTGATGTCTGCTCGTTCAATTCACGCTTAATTTCATTGGTAGCCTTTTTAAATTCACGCATTCCTTTTCCCAGGGTTTTGGCAATATCAGGAATTGCCTTCGACCCGAAAAAGAGAAGGGCCAAAAGCATGACTAAAACCAGTTCGCCTCCGCTTATAAATAAAATATAGTTCACCATTGATATTGATTTTACGCGACAAATATACAAATTGAGATGGTGCTTCGTTCAAAAAATGGGGAAAAAAGTATCCTCATTTATTGCGGTTAACCAATGCTTCAAAAGTAGAAGAACAAGCTGATTATCTCAGGTAAAAAAAGAAAAGAGGCTGAAACCAGATGGAAACAGCCTCTTTTGGGAATATCCTGTCGGATTGATTGATTTAGCTTGCTTTAGCTACTACTTTTTTGAATTTGTTAATGGCTTCGTAAACAATCGGACTGGCAACAAAAACTGATGAATAGGTTCCGACACCGATCCCCACGAGCAAGGCAAAGATAAACCCGCGGATGTTGGCCCCGCCAAAGATGAAGATGGTGAGCAACACTACAAGTGTCGATAACGAAGTGTTCAATGTACGACGGAGCGTACTGTTCATGGCGTGGTTCATGTTATCGTCCAGTTCCCGTTTGGGATATAATTTCAGGTATTCGCGGATACGGTCGTAAACAATAACGGTATCGTTAATGGAATACCCGATTACGGTTAAGATGGCCGCAATAAACGCCTGGTCGATTTCGAGCGAGAAAGGCAGTACTCCATGAAATACGGAGAAGAAGCCGAGGGTGATAATGGTATCGTGAGCCAGCGAAACTACCCCGCCCAGACCATATTTCCAGTTGCTGAACCGAACCATGATATAGAGGAAAATAAATAACAGCGCGAAACCAATGGCAATAACTGCATCCTTTTTAATATCGTCGGAAATGGTAGGCCCAACTTTTTGGGAACTCAGCCGGTAATCGGCAATGAATTTTTCGTAGGAAACATCGCCAAGGAACCCTCCGTCTTTTAATCCTTTGTAAAGGGCTTCTTCCACTTCGTTGTCAACATTTTCCGACAAATCGTCGATTTTATATTTGGTAACAATACGCACCTGATTGTTCGAACCAAAGGTTTTTACTTCGGGAGATGAACCAAAATCATCGGCCAGGGCGCTCTGAATGTCGGCAACTTTCACATCCTGATCGAACCGGATGGTGTATGTACGGCCTCCCTGAAAGTCGATACCGAGGTTAAACCCGCGTACAACAAATGAAATGAGAGAGATGGTAATCAGCGTTCCGGAAATGATATAGGCAACTTTTCTTTTTTCAAGAAACTTGATTTTGGGATTAACCAACCACCCAGCTGTAATTTTCGATGTGAAGGTAATAATTTTGTTGCGGTTCAACTGCCATTCAAAAATTAAACGGGTTAAGAAAATAGCAGTAAACAGTGAAGTAACAATACCGACCATTAATGTAGTGGCAAAACCTTTGATTGGCCCTGAACCGAAAACATACAAAACAATACCGGTAATGAATGTGGTAACCTGTCCGTCGATAATAGCAGAGTAGGCGTTTTTATAACCGTCGGTAATGGCGAGCTTGATTCCTTTTCCAGACCTGAGTTCTTCCTGTACCCTTTCGTAAATAATCACGTTGGCATCAACAGCCATCCCCATGGTTAAAACAATACCGGCGATACCCGGCAAGGTAAGCACAGCTCCCAGTGATGCCAGAATTCCAAAGAGGAAAAACAGGTTCATAATCAACGCTATGTTTGCGGCAAGACCGGCCTTTTTGCTGTAAAAGAACAGCATATAAACCAGTACCATTGCAAAGGCAACAATAAATGAATACATCCCGGCATTGATTGATTCCTTACCCAGTGAAGGGCCCACAATCTGTTCTTCCACAATTCTGGCAGGTGCGGGCATTTTCCCCGATTTTAAAACGTTGGCAAGGTCTTTTGCCTCTTCAATACTTTCCAGCCCGGTAATACTTGAGCGACCACCCGAAATTTCATTTTGAACCGTGGGGAACGAACGGACATAATCGTCGAGAACAATGGCGATGGATTTACCAATATTTTCTTTGGTCATCCGCTGCCATGTTTTGGCGCCTTCGGCGTTCATGCTCATCGACACTTCCGGGTTCGATCCCATTTGGTCATAATCCTGGCGGGCATCGGTAATCACATCGCCGTCGAGCGGGGCACGTCCGTCGCGCGAGGTAACCTTCAGGGCGACCAAACGATAATAATTTCCAGCTTCGTCAACCGGTTTGGCCGACCAGCGGAACATCATGTTCCGGGGGAAAATACTCTTAATTTGCTCCTGGTTCAAATAGGTGTTTACCTGCGCAGTATCTTTGGAATGCGACATCCCGATAACCGGCCCGGGATACAATTGCCCCGACTGGTCAGTACTTGGATTCAATACGGCAAACAGCGGATATTCTTTTTTGAAATTGGCAAGATTGTCAAGACCGGTTGCCGTTGAATCGGTGCCCGCGCCTGATTCCAGTTCCGACAGCAACGAGCTTTCGGTTTTGGTTGAATCGGCTTCTGTGCTTTCTGTAGCAGTAGTATCCTGGGTTATCGTCCCGTCGGTCGTTGGGCCATTTTGTGTTAAGGCCTGCATGTCTTTAATCTTCTGGTTGGCAGCAAGTAAATATTGATATACTTCCTGATTTTCGTAGGTTTCCCAGAATTCAAGCGAAGCTGTTCCTTGTAAAAGGTTACGAACCCTGGCCTGATCCTTAACCCCCGGAAGTTCAACCAAAATACGACCTTTGGTTTGCAACTGCTGAATATTGGGCTGTGCAACCCCAAAACGGTCGATACGGGTACGCAGAATGTTAAACGAGTTGTCGATGGCTGCATCAGTTTCAGCCCGGATTACCTTCAACACGTCGGCATTCGATGTGTTAAACGTAATTTTATCGCGCAACTCCAGGGTGTTGAAAATGGAAGCCATTTTGGCATTCGGATCGATTTCTTCAAAAGCCTGCCCGAAAAGGGTAACAAAATCTGACTGACTGTTTCGCTGAAGTTCAGTTGCTCGGACCAATGCTGCCTGGAATGTGGAATCGGTGCTGTAGTTCGACATTGCCTTAATCAAATCGACAACCGAAATTTCCAGCGTAACGTTCATCCCACCTTTCAGGTCAAGACCCAGGTTCATCTCCAGTTCTTTCACCTCTTTAAAGGTAAATTTTTTCAGGCCAAGAAAGTTATAAACCACTTCGCCTGAAATTGAATCCAGATAGGTAAATTCTCTATCCGGATCGCCTTGTGCATATTCAACGGCAGCTTTTTCAATTTGTTTGGCTTTCCAGGTAAAAGTCAACTGGTAAAGACAAACGGCTGCAAGCAGAATCGCAAATGTTAAAATTGCTCCTTTGTTTTGCATTTCGTTCTAATTTTTACAATTATAGTTTGTTATTAAAAAATATTTATCTGTTAACACAGTGCATTCAACCCTCTTGTAATTTTAAAAGGATGAAATAACCGAATCGGACGATTCGACAGAATTAAGAAATCAGCGGATCATCGTCGTCAGGAAAAAAACAACAGTAATCCCTGAAAACGATAAAATGACAGGTTAAAACAGAGAGGATTTTTTGATTTTTTGCCTCTGCTTTCAAAACCTGGTAATTCCGTAACTGGTGATAGTTTTGCAAAAATTTATCGTGCGACTGCTGATACAGTTTCCGGTCGGGTGTTTTTTGAACCGATGTTTTGGCATTCAAACTGGTTGAGCCCTGGGTTACCAGGTAAATGACACCGTGTTCTTCTTCCGGTTTATCAGAGTTGTCCTCCATTTCGCACAACCGGACAGGGTTCTTTTCCAGATAAATATCGAGAATGGAAGCAAGGCCGAATGCAATGATAAAAACCATCAGCCGGACCATGAATTTTTTCGATATTTTACTTCTATTATTCAAACCTTGTTTTTTGAGCGGAGCAAATATACCGAAACATTTCAGGTTTGCAAAAATGAAGTCTGGAAAATTAACCCAATTTGTTTATTTTGAAAAACATACATTTTTGCCGGCTGGCTGGCTATACGGGTTGTATTAACATCTGAAAAACCGGTTTGGTTAATAGGGTCAGTGTAAATCCTGCAGTAAAAACGTAGTCTAAACCGAACGTAAAACCATGATTTTTCGTTTGTAATCAATCACAGCTTTATACCTGGTCAGAAAATCTCCGCCAATTAACCCGCAAATTTCAAGGTCGGTTGCTCTTTTGTACAGTTGATTGATGTGTGACAAATCAAGCAGGGCAACTTTCATTTTTCCGTTTTTGAACTTTCCGAGATTAAAAGCGGATAATATACCGAGAGAGGTTTCCACAGGTTTTTCACCAATCCCGGCTGAGTGGATTTCTTCTTCGGCGCCGGGTGAAACTGAATATAAGGAGGTCAGGTTTTTATCGAATACCGTTTTTGATGCGCCGGTATCGACAGCCCAGTAACCGATGGTTCCATCGGGAAATGCACCGGTGACAATCAGGTGGAAATTGCCTGCTTCCAGTTCGATAAGTTGCAGCGGAATTTTAATTTTCATCGCTCAAAAATAGGTAAAAAAAACGGCTGACCCGATGGAGCCAGCCGTAGTTTTATAGCATTACAATTTTTTACAAAATATTCATCCCGTCCAAAACGTCCATGATGGATTTAACCGAATTGGCCGAATCAACCAAAAGTTGTTTTTCGTCTTCGTTCAAAGCCACTTCAATAATTTGTTCAACGCCGTTTTTGCCCAATTTTACCGGGGCTCCGACAAACATATTATTTAAGCCATATTCACCTTCGAGTTTAACACAGCAGGGGAAAATGCGTTTTTGGTCCATAATAATGGCTTCAACCATTTGTGCAGCAGCCGAACCCGGTGCATACCATGCTGAAGTTCCCATCAGGTTAACCAGTTCACCACCACCGGTTTTGGTCCGTTCCACAATGGCATTCAGTTTTTCGCCATCAATCAGTTCGGTAACAGGGATTCCGGAAACAGTAGTATAACGTGGCAGCGGAACCATAGTGTCGCCATGACCGCCCATGAGTAAAGCCTGAATATCGCGGGGCGAAACATCCAGCGCCTCGGCCAGAAATGCGCGGTAGCGTGCTGTGTCCAGAATTCCGGCCATCCCCATCACTTCAGTCCGTGGTTTTTTAGCAACAATGTAAGCAGCATAGGTCATTACATCCAACGGATTGGATACAATAATGATTTTTGCTTTTGGCGAATATTTAACAACGTTTTCAGTAACATTTTTAACGATACCGGCGTTGATGGAAATCAAATCATCGCGGCTCATTCCCGGTTTACGCGGAACTCCTGAAGTAATGACAACTACTTCTGAACCGGCGGTTTTTGAATAATCGTTGGTTGATCCAACCAAACGTGTGTCATAATAGTTAACTGGGGCTGTCTGCCACAAATCAAGGGCTTTTCCTTCAGAGATGCCTTCTTTAATATCAAGCAAGACAACTTCCTGTACAATGTTTTTTTCTGCGATAATCTGTGCACAGGTTGCACCTACATTACCAGCTCCGACTACTGTTACTTTCATTTTTGATAATGAGTTTATTACATTTAAAATCCACAATCTAATCAGCAAAAATTATTTCATTTTTGCGAAGCGCAAAGATAATTGAAATTGCGGATGTTTAAAACAGAAATAACTGTGAATGTCCGACTTAACGATTTAATAAAATGAATGAACCGCTATGATGATTTTTGTCATTTAATTCAGCCAGTAGGTAATTTTAAAAACCAGGGCACGGTTTCGCGAGTTCCAGCTTCCGGGAATATAATTGTCGGTATAAACCACAAAAAAATCGGAAACCGGTTGGTAGCGCCACTGCAACCGCATGTTGATGTTCATGTTGTCGATCTGCTCGTTGTATTGTACAAAAGTTGACCAAAACAACTTATCGGTAAACGTAACATCGAGTTTTGGGCCGAAAAGCCAAAGTTTGGTATGTTCAAAAGGGTGCGACAAGTTCATGTCGGTATAATTAAAATTGACTGAAAAATTGATAAAAGGCTGATACCGGTAGCCCAGTTCACCCTGCACATACTGGATATCTCCGCTGTAAAATTTTGCTTTGGCCAGTTCGGCCTGCCAGTTGAACATGGTTTTCCGGGTTGACTGGTAATTGATGAAAGCCCCTCCGAAATTGTATTCCGAGCCGGCAGGCAGGTAATGTCCGCTCCGGTGTGTCGGGTCAAAATCGTCTTCAAGGTGTACATAAAAATCCTTGTACCTCATCACCAGGCTCGACATATCTTGAAAACCAAACTGATAGCTAAACAAATTTTCATGTTCAATTTTGTTGTATTCCGGATCGAAAAAATACCTGAAATCGATGGAGGGACCGTGGCTCACCACCCGTTTGTTCGGCACAAAATTCCAGGCTATCTCGGGGCTGATAAAATGATATCCTCGTCGCTGAACATAGCCTGCTTCGGCGATAAAATTTTCACCAACCGAATTCTGTACCAGTTCGAGTTGTATATGTTTTCTGCTATAGGTGATGCTTGTCCCCTGCGAGAATTGCCGTCCGGGATTTCCGGGCTGAAACGAGCGGTGATAATAAAACTGGCCGTCCCAGAAATTATTTTTGCTGGCCAGGTTGTAATCGAATCCGGCAACGCGGTTAAACAAATGGCTGTTTTCGGGCTGGTTAAGGTATTCCTTGTTCACAAAAATAAACCCGAAATTGGAACGGGCAAACACCTTTTTTTGTACCGAAGCCACGGTAAAATTCCGGGCCAGAAACTGCGAGGTTTCCTCTGTGGTCATATTCATAAACCCAATGCGCCAGTCGTTCCCTATTTTCCCGCTGAGCCTTGCCCCAGCCAGCACCGGCGCATCCAGCCCAATGCGGCGCGAGAAAAACGGAGTTGCATTGCTATTTCCAAATCCGGAAAATAAATCGCTGTTTTCGAGAAAAAACTGCCGCTTTTCCGGAAAAAGAAGCTCGAACCGATCGATGTTGGTCACTTGCTGATCAACTTCCACCTGTGCAAAATCAGGGTTGTACGTTAAATCAAGGTTCATCGACGACGAGAACCCGATTTTAGCGTCGAATCCAAAATCTTTTTCCCAGGAGCTTCCCGTTTTGTTTTCAAAATCGTTGGCATAACCTCCGGAAATATATGGAATGAGCGATACCATCATTCTTGATTTTGGAAGCGGCCCGTCAAAAACAACCCTTCCGGCATAGGCCAGCGACGAAGTGGGAAACTGCCGGGGAACCGGCGCCCACGACGATTTTTCGTTTGTTTTTAAATCGAGCCGGCTGAAATTGGTATTCCACGCGTTTCCATCGGATGCATAACGGATCGACTTGAAGGGGATGCGCATTTCAGCAGTCCATTTATCATCGTCGTGATTGACTTTCGAATCCCATTTGCAATCCCAGTTCAGGTTGCTGCCGCTTCCGCTGTGCATTACCCCATCCCACTTGGCGCCCGAGGCTGAAAGCCCAAATGTGAAACCGTTGGTCTGATCAAGGAACGTATCGAAAAAAACCAGGAAATTGTCGTTGTTCCCAAAAATAAAATCGCGCCGGAACGACTCCATGATCCGCTTTCCCGGAACGGTGTCGTTAAAAATGAAAGCAAGGTAAAATGCTTTATCATCGTAAGTCATCATTACTTCCGACTGCTGGATGGCAAAGCCGGTATCAATGGGCAAAACCTTATAAAACCGGTTTGCTTTCTCAGCGTTCAGCCAATCAGGTTCTTCCACAATTCCGTCGATCTTTATAGGTGAAGCTGCTTTTTTTACATTCAATACAAAATTTTTATTGAAAGTATCCGGAATGGAATCCTTCTTTGATGGAAGACAGGATTGGGCAAAAGAACCAAAACTTGCCGTTAAGAAAACAAACAATATCAGGTATTTCATTCCAAATGAAATTTAATTGATTCAGGTAGCCGCAAATATATTCATTTTGTGAAAACCACAAAAAAGAGCATCCTGAGAAGGATGATTTAAAACCGTTTTCAACAAATGAGTTACATAGAGAATCCAACTTATTTTGAAATCACAAAAGTTGTCAGTGAACGCGGCGGTGCAATATAACTGAGCAAGTGCTTTTCAATGGTAACCGAGTCGAGTAGCTGACAGTTCTCAACAGCACTGGTCCGGAATACCGTGGCTTTGCCAGTTGCTTTTCCGAAGGAGGATAAATCCATTTTTACCGGCTTTTCATTTTCTGTAATGTTATTGACCGCGATAACCAGTTCTGTTTTACCTGGATTTACAGCGGCCAGCACCGATTCGTTGCCCGGTTCAATCAGGGTATAACCTTGTTTGAAAAACCGGGTCACCTGCATTCTGACATAAAAATTTTTAACAATGTCGTATTGCTGGGTTTTGAAATTGCACCGGATGAGGCACCAGGTATCGTTGTTTTCTTCCATCAACTGCCAGTCGAGCCAGGCTTGCGGCTGCATCAGATTCATGTCGTTAAACAATTTGCGGATAAGCAACAGGTTATTGTATAACCCCGAAGCTCTTTCTCTCCAACCTCCCGGGCCGGTTTCCGACTGCCAGAAGGGTTTCCCTGAAGTTTTCACCAGGTTGCGGGCTTCCACCCGTTCGTCGTTGGTTCCCGAGTAGGTGTGTGTGTTCAATTGTCCCACTTTACTGAGAATATCGCCGGCCGCGGAATATGCTTTCAGCACGTTCATAAATGCGGCAATGTTGGTTTCATCGGAAGCGGCAATCACGGTATTCAGGCCCGAAGCCTGTA
>CAZHKI010000012.1:15985-17341 GCA_964533365.1 uncultured Maribellus sp.
CAACCGTATGATTTTCATCTGGGTTTCGGGCTCGAAATGGCATCCTTCCTGGCTTCCCAGGTAATACCAGTAATTGGAAGTCGATTCGTTAAACAGTTCCAGCGTTTTAAATTCAATGCCGTATTCGTTTTTGTAATATTTGCACACATCAACCAGGTAATCGCAAAATGCTTCGTAGAACTCTGGTTTCAGGTTATCTTTTAACGGATCGGCATTTCCGGCTGAGCAACCGCTATATGTCATCCAGTAGGGAGGCGAATTGGAAAAAGCTTCGAAAACAGCGTCAGGCCGTTTTTGTTTGATTTTCAGCATAATTATGCGCTGTGCCTGGTCGGCAGCCCAGTTGTAGGGCGCATCGGTGCCGGCTTTAAAACCTTCCATTTCGGCCCGTTTCCCTTTTCCTTTCACCATGTGGCCATCGGTGTGCGATGGGTCGTCGCCACCGCCAATGTTATAACGAAAGATATTCATATTCAGCTGGTCGGGCGAAGTAATCCAATCGATAATACTGTCCACCCTGGCTTCGTCCCATTTGCCCACCTGCCCTGCCCACCAGCAAAGCGAGCTTCCCCAACCTTCGATGGTTTGCAGGCTTTTTGAAGGATCGGGAGTTACTGCAATTTCATTTCCCTGCGAAGGGAAGGAGTCGGTCTGGCACTGCCCGGCCAGAAATCCGAAAGACAAAAAAAACAGTACAAAATACAATTTCTTCATGACGTTTATTTTCATACCTTTTTTTTCAATGTTACTTTCGTGTAGTCTTCGTTATTGAGCTATCGCTTTTTTCTTGTTTCCCTACGGTATGGAATTCACTCCGTGGATTTCCGCTTCGCTCCAATTCGCCAAAATAATGATTTTCATGGGTATTAAAGCTTTTTTATTATGGCTCGTTTCAGTTGATTTTAAAAAAAGCAGGATCAGGTTTTAGGCGCCAACACAATAAAGGGAATGATCATCTCTTCCATCGAAATTCCACCGTGCTGAAAAGTATCGTTATAATAATTGGAGTAATAGTTGAAATTGTTTGGATAGGCAAAAAAGTCGGTCGTGTTGGCAAAAATATAACTGGTGCTGACATTTCGCGAAGGCAAAAATGCCTGACGCGGATCGCGGACCTCGAAAACCTGCTTCGATTTATAATTGAGGTTTTTCCCCAGTTTGTAGCGCAGGTTAGTGTTGGTTTCGCGGTCGCCAATCACTTTCACGGGGTTGCTGACACGGATGGCCCCGTGGTCGGTGGTAACCACAATGCGAATGTCGTTATCGGCGAGGCTTTTCAGCAATTCTAACAGCGATGAATGGTTAAACCAGCTCATGGTAAGCGAACGGTAAGCTTTTTCGTTACTGGCCAGTTCT
>CAZHKI010000013.1:0-2295 GCA_964533365.1 uncultured Maribellus sp.
ATGGGATAATAGTTATACGATTGTGTCACTCCCGAAATGCTGGGATAAAATTTCCCGTTGTAATCGTGTCCAACGACTTCCTGGATTACAACGGCCATTTTTTCTTCTTCAATTTTATAATCGACAGCATCAAAATAATCTTGTGCCGATTCGGTAAAAATACTGGCATAAACCAGTTTTATGGCTGTTTCGAGTTGCTGGTACCGTACCTGCAAATCGGGATGGTTGTTCGGAATCAGGTAGGTGGCATACACCCCCGAGAAGGGCTGAAGCAACGAGTCCTCAAACAATCCCGAGGAACGGACTGCCAGTGGCTTTTTCATCTCTTTCAGATATTCCGTCAGCCGGCTCCTTATTTTTTCGTCAAATTCAGAATCGAGAAAATGCTGACGGATGGATTCAAAATCGGTCAGCGAATAAATATCGTCGTACAGGTTATTGATTTCAATAAATTTATCAAACTCGAGCGCACCGATGACGGTTGTTGCAGGAATTCGGATATTCATCCCGTGGATGATTTTCTGGAAGTCGATATTTTCGATAAAATGGCAACTGAATGCAATTCCGCGGCCTTTTCCGCCCAGCGAACCTTTGGCCAGCCTCACCACAAAACGGTTGGAATGAACGATGGCCGGATCGAAATTCACAATCGTCCCTTTCCGTTTTTCGAACCGGACCGTTTGAAATACGCCAAGGCAAAACTCCCTCAACTCTTCGGCCGACTCAAAATCTTCGGTTTTTACGGGGCGCAACCGGTCGGCCATGTTTATTTCGCCACGTGCCATCAGCCAGGTGGAAAACGAATTTCGTTTCCCGTGGTACAACAGCGCATCAGCAGGAATCTCGCGAAATTTCTCCTGAAACTCCTGTAAATTTTCAACCTCGGCAATGGGTTTCCCATCCATTCCTTTAAAAATAAAATTCCCGAAACCCAGTTTGCGGTATAAAAAGTTCAGGATATCCATCGACAAACTTTCAGAGTTTTTGTTGATGAAATCGGCGTTTACACTTTTTGCCCGCTGTGCGTTGGCAATATCGTGCGACTGAAGTAAAAGTGGAATTTTGTATTTAAATGCTTTCGATGCGTAATTCAACAATTCAATACCGGCATTTTCGTTTTCCACGCCATCTTTTTCGAATTTCACATCTGAAATCACACACAGGACATATTTCCGGTAGTTGTTAATGATTTGTACGGCGTCTTCGTAAGTACTCACCAGCAACACTTTTGGCCGGGCCCTCATTTTGAGGATTTTATGCAATTCATCGGTGGCATCTTCTTCCACCAGAATCTGGGTTTGGGTCATCACTGTGGTATAAAGAATGGGCAGATACCGCGAATAGTACTGAATACTGTCTTCCACCAGAAGGATAACACGTACATTCCCGTTTTTTGTGTCACTGGCCACGTTTTTCAGGTCTTCGATGTATTTTATCATGGCCAGAAACACGTTTGAGTTTCCGTTCCATACAAAAATCCGGTCGATGTAATCGAGTTTCCGCCCAACGGACTGAAAAAAGCGCAAATCGGCATTGTTGTTAACCAGTAGGAGAAGCGGGGTTTGTGGTCGTAATTTCCTGATATTCCGGGCTGTTTCGAGCGGCGATGCTTTGTCAACCCCAGCCATTACAATAATTAAATCGAATTCGCGGTACTGAAGGGTCGAAATGGCATCTTCTTCGGAGTTGACGCTGGTAAAACGCGGGGCAGCATACAAATTCAACTGTAAATATTCACCGAAAATTTTATCGCTGAACTGTCCCTCCCGCACAATGGAATATGAATCATAAAGTGTTGCAACCAGTAATACCTCTTTAACTTTTACCGGCATCAGTTCCTGAAATATATCGCGATCGGTTTTTCTCCGTTTGTATAAATGGGCCAGTGAAATTTTCTCCAAATCCATACGAAGTAATTTTATCGTTGAAAATTAGGGATTTTTTATACAATATCATCATGAACGACACATGCTGAAAAAAAGAACCGGGCAATTTCCCTGAATACAGCCATAAAAAAATCCCGGAGAGTTTCCCCGGGATTGGTCATATTATCGGTTTGAAACCTAATCCAGTTTGTGAATCACCAGCCCTGAACGTAGTTTGGGTTCGAACCAGGTGGTTTTAGGCGGCATGATATTCCCACTGTCGGCAATGTTAATGAGTTGCTGCATCGATACCGGGAAAAGGGCAAAAGCAGCTTTCATTTCACCCGAATCGACCCGCCGTTTCAACTCGCCCAAACCTCTGATTCCGCCAACAAAATCAATACGCTTGCTTGTTCTTGGGTCTTCTATT
>CAZHKI010000013.1:2305-3302 GCA_964533365.1 uncultured Maribellus sp.
TTTGAAGTACGCAAATCGGTAATTCCCAAAATTGGGTCCAACACCTGTTCCGACAAAATGGTGACATCGAGAACGCCGATGGGATCTGAATCGTCGAAGGTTCCGGGTTTTGCTGACAGTTTATACCAGTTCCCGCCGAGGTACAAAGCGAACTCGTGCAATTTACCGGGTTTGAAAATTTCTGTTCCCATTTTTTCTATAGAGAACCCATTGGCCAGTCCGGCAAGAAACCCTTCGACGGTCAATCCGTTCAAATCGGTTACCAGCCGGTTGTAATCAATAATCTGCAACTGATTGTCGGGGAAATGAACAGCCATAAAAAAGTTATACTCTTCGGTTCCGCAGTGATTTGGGTTTTGAGCTGTTTTCTCGATTCCAATCCGCGCAGCGGCGGCAGTCCGGTGATGCCCGTCGGCAACATAGGTAAACGGAACTTTTTCAGCAAAAAGCTGTTCAATTTTTTGGTTGGTTGCCCTATCGTCGATGGTCCAGAAATGGTGGCCAAAACCATCTTCAGCCGTAAAATCGTAAACCGGATTATTTTGACTGACAATTTGATTGACAATTTCATCGATTTCGGGAACGGCCTTGTATGCAAAAAATACCGGTTCGATATTGGCATTGAGGTAGCGGGTTAAAACCATCCGGTCTTCTTCTTTTTCGGGGCGCGTCAACTCGTGTTTTTTAATGATGCCGTTTTCGTAATCGGCACAGGCCGCAGCGCCCACAATTCCATATTGTGTGCGGCCGTTCATGGTTTGTGCGTAAATGTAGTACCGGGCTTCATTATCCTGCAAAAGCCATCCGTTTTTCTGAAATTTTCTGAAATTCTCCACCGACTTGTTGTACACCACTTCGGAATGAATATCGTCAATTCCGGGAATTTCGATTTCGGCTTTGGTAATCCGCAGCAACGATTTTTCTTTTCCTTTGGCCATTTTTTCGGCCTCTTTAAGCATCTTCGACTGTTGCTCGCGGGCATTGTCCAAAATGTCTT
>CAZHKI010000013.1:3312-17142 GCA_964533365.1 uncultured Maribellus sp.
AATCGATTTCAGCCTTTGTAATATGCAGCAGCGATTTTTCATTTCCGAACGCCATTTTCGCGGCTTCTTCCGAATTCATTACATCGTAAGGAAGACAAGCCAGTTCTTCCACAATTTCTTTGGGTGGCCGCAGCCCTTTAAACGGTTTAATAATTGCCATCTGACAGATTTTTTTACTTCTAATTGTTCAGCAAAATAAGTTAAATTGATTATTATATCATGTATAACCAGGAAAAAACATTGATAATTAACTGTTTCCTTTCGGATATTGAAGAAACATTTCATTCCATGGGGTTATCATTTTGCAAACCACAAGTATTGCAAAAAATAATCCTTAGTATCTGGATCTAAAACCAGAAAAATTACCAATTCACCTGGTATGTACAATCGTCTTTTTCAAAAAAGGCCACAATTTGTTCAGCAGCAGCAACTCCTGCATTGGTATTAGCTTCTTCGGTTTGGGCGCCGGCCTTTTTAGGAGTGAAGAAATAGCGGCCTTTGAACCGTTCAGCAAATTCGGCGCTGCAGTCGGGCGCTACATCCGATAAATATTTAATTCCCGGTTTTTCTTGCATAATCCGGAGCAGATCAGGTTCGTTTATCACCTCTTTTCTGGCTGTATTAACAAGAATACTTCCGTCTTTCAGGTGCTTCAGCACATCGTAACTCACCGACTGAATGTGTTCGCCTTTTGCCGGAACATGGATGGAAACCACATCGCTTTTTTTGTACAGTTCTTCGAGCGAGGAAGTAACTTTTAACCCGATGGCCGCGGCAGCCGCTTTACTGTAGCGTGTGTAAACAATCACTTTCATACCCAACGCCCGGGCGATACGGAAAACATTCCGGGCCACAAAACCAAATCCATGTAGTCCCAGCGTACGGCCGTGCAGTTCGCCTCCCGGTTTCCCGCTAAACATCTCACGAAGGCCAAATATGGCCAGTCCAATCGCCAGTTCGGCCACGGCATTTGCATTTTGTCCGGGTGTGTTCATCACCACCACATTGTGTTTAGTTGCCGCATTCAAATCGACATTGTCGGTCCCGGCGCCGGCGCGGACAACAATCTTCAGATTTTTTGCCGCCTGAAAAACTTCTTCATCAAAAATGTCGCTGCGGATAATTGCGGCTTCGGCAACTGAAACAGCATGAAGAAGTTCCTGTTTCGATGTGTAATTTTCTACAAGAGAGAATTCATAACCTGCATTCTGAAGGATTTTACCAATTTTTTGGATGGCAGCCGGTGCAAATGGCTTTTCTGTCACTATCAATACTTTTCTCATCTTTGAAATTTTATATTACAAAAAAAATGCAGGACGTTTTGCCCTGCATTTCCCTGATTATTTTGATTTTTCAAATTCCTGCATGGCCTTAACCAATGCTTTCACACTGTCGGTGGGCATGGCATTATAAATGGAAGCCCTGAAACCGCCAACCGAACGGTGGCCTTTTAATCCAATCATACCATTGGCAGAAGCAAAATCGTTGAACTCTTTTTCCAGTTCTACATATTCCGGTGCCATCACAAAGGTTACGTTCATCCGCGAACGGTCGCCAGGATTGGGTACGGTTGCCTGGAACATTTTGTTCCGGTCGATTTCGTCGTACAGAATGGCAGCTTTTTCAATGTTGATCTTTTCCATTGCTTCCACCCCACCTTGCTCCTTCAGCCAGATGAGAGTTTGCAAACAACCGAAAACAGCTAAAGTTGACGGGGTGTTGAACATCGAACCATTTTCGATGTGAATTTTATAGTTGAGCATGGTTGGAATGGTGCGCTCCACTTTTCCCAGTGCATCGTCTTTTACAATTACCAGCGTGGCTCCCGAAGGGCCAAGGTTTTTCTGGGCACCAGCATAAATGAGGTTGTATTTGGCAACATCCACGGGACGGCTGAAAATATCGGACGACATGTCGCCCACGAGGGGGACAGCAACATCGGGATCGGTTAATAATTCCGTTCCAAAAATTGTATTGTTTGTTGTAATATGAAAATAATCAGCATCGGCCGGCACTGCATAATTTGTCGGGATGTAGTTGTAATTGGCATCTTTTGATGAACCTGCTTCCACTACTTCGCCCAACAATTTTGCTTCTTTCATGGCTTTCGAAGCCCACGAACCGGTATTCAGGTAAGCTGCTTTTTTATTCAGCAAATTATAAGGGACCATTAAAAACTGAAGGCTGGCTCCACCCTGAAGAAAAAGAACGGAATACCCGTCGGGTACCTGTAAAAGCTCTTTCACCAGCGCCTGCGCCTGATCCATTACTGCGACAAACTCTTTGCTGCGGTGCGATACTTCCATAACCGAAAGCCCGGTGCCGGCAAAATTCAGTACCGCTTCAGCTGTTTTCTGCATGGTAAATTCGGGCAATATGGATGGCCCGGCGTAAAAATTGTGCTTCTTCATACTTGCAATTATTAAAGGTTACTAATTTTTCAAAGATTCAGTTTCACGATAGTACTTTTATGAATTCAAAGATAAAAGACTGACTTGATACGAACGTTGTTTAAAATAAATAATTTGAAAATTTCATCAAATATTTATAAACATGACCCTTCAACTGCTGTATTTTAAAAACAGATGTTCAGTTTCTAACTTTTTCCTACGCTTATTTGTTTTCTATGAATAAAAAAAATTCAGAATCTTTCAGAACAACCAGGCTACGTTAAAAGATGCAGTTTTATTCTGTTTATTATTATTTTCAACTTCAGAAAATCCCATATCATAATTCAAAGAAAACTGGAGCGATTTGCTTTTCATGACCGGAATCCGGTAGCCCAGTTCAAAATTCCAGCCAAAATCAAAATCGTTATAATTGTCCATGCTGACTTTTACTCCATCTTTTGTTTGTTTTGCTTCCAGTAAATAACCGGCAAACGGACCGGTTGCAAAAAACAGCCGCTGCCCTTCCTTAAATCCAATATTTCCATCCGAAAATTCAGCTTTTACCGGGATAACCAGATAGTTTAAACGATTCGTGTAATTCATTCCGGACTTATCATTTTTCATCCCTTTCATTTGGAAATCAATCCCTGAACTGATACCCAACCATTCATTTAAACCATATCTCGCCACTACACCTCCGCTAAATCCGGTCGACAGGTTGCTGTTATCGCAAATATTCCCAATCTCAGATTGTGTTGAAGCATTCATTCCTGCTTTTACTCCCCACTGGAATTGCCCCTGGGCTGAAACCATCTGAAATCCTGAAAGAAACATCATTACAATCAGGATAAAAGATTTTCCCGAAACCGGGACTAATTTAATTTTCATTGTTTTGGTTTTCAAATTCTCTGTTTTAAAAAAATTCATTTCTGTTTTCATGATTAATACTTTTTAATAATTGTACATTATTATAATACTTGATTATCCAAACATACACAAACCGACTATTTGAGTCCAAAAGTACTAAAATATAAATCCACATATTCCAGCCTCACCAAGAATTTTCGATTTCTTAACAATGGCCAAAGAAAGATAATGGATTGTTAATTTTTCGTGAAATCCCCTTCTTTCAGGGGTTGCATGAATCAAAACGTATTATTTTTGTCACACAAATGAATGAACATTCATTTATTAATTAATAATATGGCAAGAATTACAGATATTAAAAGAATTGAACGGTTGAAACAATCGACCATGAAACTGGTGGTTGAGAAAGGTTTTGGCGGCGCTTCGGCTATTTTAATTGCTAAAGATGCCGGTGTTGCAGCGGGCTATTTTTATATTCATTACAAAGGCAAAAAAGAGATGGTGAATTCATTGTTGCAGGATGTTTACCACGAAATGTTTACAAAATTCGAAGAACTCAGTTTACAGGGACTGACTTTTTCGGTGATTACCGAAAACATGATTCGCAACTTTATTGAACTGGCCAATGCCAATCCGGTAAAAATCAAATTTCTGTACGTTCTTACCCACGATTACAGTTTTGTGGTCGACCCACATATCAAAGAAAACATTTTCAGGTTACTGATTCAATTAAAAAACCTGGGACACGAATCGGGTGAACTCGACAAGGAAATCAACGAGGATGACTTGTACCAGATTCTGATTATGAATGTTTTACAAACCATTAATCTGACCTTCAAAAAACAAAAAAGGAAGAATTTATTTAAACTGCACAATACAGAACACCTGATTTACCTGACAGGAAAAATTCTAAGATAAAAAAGCCATGAATACAATTAAACAATGTTTGACAGTATGTTGCCTTATTTTTCTGTTACCGGTATTTGCCACGTCGCAGGAAAATAAACAATTGATGACAATTGATGAAGCATTTGCCTTCGCCAAACAACAAAACCCGGTAATTCAGCGGGGCGTTCAGCAAATTAAACAGAAACAGTTTGAAACGGCGGAAAAAAACGGGCTGCGTTTACCCCAGGTTTCGCTCAGTGCCAAAGCAATTACCATGTCTGATAATCTGGAGTTGGATTTAACGTCTGTTCGCGATGCTATTACGCCGATTTATTCAGCACTTGGAAATTACGGTGTATTTTCCGGCGTACCCAACCCCGACCCTGCTACAAATCCAATTATGCCAATTCTACCCGACAATGTAAGTACACAGGTAGTCAGGCAAAAATTGCTCGAAGGTGGCGAACACATTGCCAATGCCAACTGGGTGGAAAACATTCAGGATAAAAATTTTGCCACCGTAAGCGCCGATTTTTTGTGGCCGGTTTTTACCGGTGGAAAAATCAACAATGCCACCAAAGCCGCCAAAGTGGAAGTAAAACTCAGCGAGGAAGAACTCCGAAACACCGAAGGCGAACTGCTGACCGAAGTTGTGTCGCGCTACTACGGGTTGACACTCGCTTTGCAGGCTGAAAAAGTTCGGGAACAAATGTTTCAGGCCATGGAAAAACATTATGCCGATGCGCAGAAACTGTTCGAAAACGGGATTATCGCCAAAGTGGAACTGCTACACGCACAGGTATCAAAAAACGAAGCTGAAAGGGAGTTAAAAAAAGCACGGCACGACATTGAAATCATCCGTGCCGGGCTCAATGCCAGCCTTGCCTTCGATACGGTTGTAACTGTTCAGCCGGTCAGTCATTTGTTTATGAACAACCAGTTGCCCGATGTTTCATACTGGACCGAAAACGCCTCTACAAACAACCCGCTGCTGAAACAAATTGGAGGAAAAAAAGAGCTGACCAATATTAAAAAGAAAGCCGACCAGGGAAACTATTTCCCCACCGTTGCGATGATGGGAACCTATAATATTGTGGACAAAAACTACTCGCCTTACATGCCCGACTGGCTGGTGGGTATTGGCGTAAAATGGACAGTTTTTGATGGTTTCGACCGCAAACACAAAATTAAAGCCGACGAAGCCATCATCTCGCAGGTTAATTTTGCTGAACAAAAAGCCAATGCCGATTTAAAAGCCTACATCATCAAGCTTTCGCAGGAACTGGAAACGCAACGCGAACAAAAAACAGAACTCGACAACACCCTCGAATTGGCCAACGAATATGCGTCGAGTACCGAAAAAGCATTCAGCGAAGGACTGGCCAATTCAACTTCGGTGGTGGAAGCACACTCGAAGGTGGCGCAGGTAAAAGCGCTTCGGTTAAAAACACTTTACGACTATGATGTTACGCTGGCCAAAATGTTTCAAACCGCTGGAATTCCCGGTGAATTTTTCAGCTATACAGCAGGAAACAACACAATTTTTGAATCAATTACAGAATAATCAGATACAGCCATGAGTAAAAAAACATTTATCACCGCAGCCATTATTGTTGCCATTCTTACATTTATCGGGTACACCCTGGTTGTGGTGCTTCAGAAAAAACCCACCGTTTTACAGGGTGAAGTGGAAGCCACACAATTTAAGGTCTCGTCGAAACTGGCAGGCCGTGTGCAGGAAATTGCCGTAAAAAAGGGACAGAAAGTACAGAAAGGCGACCTCATCTTTTCTATAGAAAGCCCCGAAGTGAATGCAAAAATGGACGAGGCAGTGGCAGCCCGTTTGGCAGCATCGGCCCAAAACCGCAAAGCCATTAACGGTGCGCAGGAGGAAGACATTGCCGCAGCTTACAGTTTGTATGTAAAAGCCGAGGCAGCCGCCCAGTTTGCTGAAAAATCGTTTGAGCGGATTCAGAATCTTTTTGAGTCGGGTGTGGTTCCAGCCCAGCAGCGCGACGAGGTGGAAACCAAAATGAAAGCCGCCCGCGAAACAGCCAACGCCGCCAAAGCACAATGGCAAAAAGCCGAAAAAGGCGCGCGTGAAGAGGACAAAGCCACTGCAGCAGCCATGGTTCAGCGGGCCGATGCAGCCATTAAACAGGTTCAGGCTTATTTAGACGAAACTACCATATATGCTGGCGCTGACGGCGAAGTCTCAGGAATTAATGTTGAAGCCGGTGAGCTTGTCAATACAGGGTTTCCGGTGGTTACACTTATCAACCTTGATGATGTTTGGGTGACTTTGTTTGTGCGGGAAGATTTGCTGAACGACTTTAAAATGGGCTCCACTTTCAAAGCAAAAATTCCGGGACTGGATAACCGGGAATTTGATTTTCAGGTGACTTATGTAAGTGCTGCCGGTGAATTTGCCCGCTGGAACGCTACAAAAACTTCGGGTGAATTCGACCTGAAATCATTCGAAATTGAAGCCCGCCCGGTGTCGAAAATTGAAGGATTGCGGCCCGGAATGTCGGTTGTTATCACCTTAAACCAGTAAAAAATGTCGTTTTCAAAACATCCGCTTTGGGCTGTATTACGGCGGGAAATCAACCGAATCCGGCAAAATCCTGCATACAGGTTTCTGCTTTTCTTCGGGCCGCTCACCGGCATTTTGCTGATGTATTTTATTTTCAGAAACAGCACGGTAAAAGAAATTCCCATCGCCATTGTTGACAAGGACCACTCGACACTTTCGGTAAAAATCGGGAATGCCATCGAAGCTTCTCCCGATGTGGATGTTGTTTTTCAGAGCCAGGACCTTTTTGAGGCGAAAGACTTTTTTGAAAAGGGAATAGTAAAGGCTATTGTTGTGATTCCGGAAGAAACCGAAGAACTTGTTTTTAACGGCGCTGAAACAACACTGCCGGTTTATATTAATGGTTCCAATGTTTTGTTGGCCGGGTTGGTTCAGCGTTCGGTGCTCACCACAATCCGCACTGTTTCGGGTGGCGTTCAGTTGAAAAAACTGCTGATGGAAGGGAAAAACGCCACCGACGCCATGGTGAGGGTGATGCCGGTTAACATTCAGAAACACCTGCTTTTCAATCCGTTTACCAACTATACTTACTTTTTGAGCTCGGCCATGTTGTACATGATGCTTTTCCTTTTTGTTTTGCTGAGTTCGGTTTATACGCTCGGTAACGAACTGAAAAGAGGCACCGGTTCCGAATTGCTGGAAAGCAGCGGTAACAGCGTTCGTTTTGCCATTGCCGGAAAGCTGGCTCCCTACACATTTATCTTTTCGGCGTTTGCTGTTTTTATTAACCTGCTGCTTTATCAGTTTGAAGGAATGCCGCTCAATGGAAGCTTTGCAGCCATTTTTGCCGGACAGTTTATCACCGTATTAACGTACCAGTTGCTGGGACTTGTTTTTATCGGGGCCACCATAAATTTAAGGTTAGCGATGTCGCTGGCCAGTGCTTATTCCATGATGGCCATCACTTTCAGCGGACTGACATATCCTATTGAAGGAATGCCGCTGGCAGCCCGCATTTTTGCGGCTTTCTTTCCATTTACCTGGTGGGAAAAACTCTTTATTTCGCAATCGCTGCGCGGTGCACCGGTGAGCGAAGCATTGATTTACATCTGTTATATCCTGATTTTTATTCTGGTTTCGCTGAGCGTGATGCCGGTGTACAAAAAATACCTTGCCAACCCGAAATACTGGGGGAAATCATAAACTGAAGATTTTATTTAAAACCGATGAGTTCAGAAAAAAATAAAATAAAATACATCGAACTGACAGCCACTCATTTTCTGCATGAGCTCAGAAATGTCGTGTCAGACTTTGGCGCCATGCTGATTCTTATTGGCGCAGTGCTGATTTACCCGATTGTATATTCCATTGCCTATTACAACGAAACTTTAACCGAAATTTCGTTTGGCGTGGTTGACCAGGACCATTCTGAACTCAGCCGGAAATACATCAGAATGCTGGATGCCACCCAGGAACTAAAAATTTCGGAAGGTTGTAACGATATTCAGGAAGCAGAAAAACTGTTGCTTGAAAATAAAATCAGCGGGGCGGTTTTTATCCCGAAAGGTTTTCAGAAAGACATCCTCTCAGGTAAACAAACCAATATTTCGTTGTATGCCGACGCCAGCTATTTTCTGAAATACCGAAACGAATTTCTGTCAACTTCCACTGTGAATGCTTATTTCGGGGCCGGCATTTCGGTGGTGAAATATCTGTACGAAGGAAAATCGTTTGCCGAAGCAAAAGCCGCTATCGACCCGGTTTCGGCACAAGTTCATGTTTTATACAACCCTTCAACAGGCTACGGAAGTTTTATCATGCCATCCATAATTCTGATAATTATCCAGCAAACATTACTTATTGGAATCGGGTTGATGGGAGGTTCGTTTTCGGAGTCAAAAACGTCGCCGTTTATGCTTCCACCGGAAAAACGTCACCGCGAAGTTCTACCACTTTTATTGGGTAAAACCGGCGTTTACCTGCTCGTTTCGGTTATCAATCTTTGTTTTGCGGTTTTTATGGTACATCACTGGTTTAACTATCCCGACAAATCAGCGTTCCTCCAGGTTATCATGCTGCTGCTCCCCTATTTGCTCAGTACCATTTTTCTTGGTATTGGTGTATCGACCATTTTCAAACACCGCGAATCGGCCATCGTTTTTATGGTATTTCTGTCGCCGGTGGCATTGTTTGTCAGTGGTTTATCTTGGCCGGCCAGTGCAATTCCTGAACTGATAAATATGGCAGCCAAAATTCTGCCCTCAACAACGGCAGTGCCCGCCTACCTGCGTTTGCGCATGATGGGTGTTGATATTACCGAGGTGCGGACAGAACTGATTTTCCTTTATGCACAGGCGCTGGTTTATTTTCTGCTTCTGTTGGGCTATTTCATATTTCGGATTAAAATCAAAAAAACAAAGATTATTACCCAGCTCGAAAAAAAGATATCTGATTCATAATAAAAAATAGACCATAATCAGAACAACTAATCGTAACCGACTCCATTTTTACGTTTTGAAAGTCATACTTCAAAACGTAAAAGTTAATTTCTTTTCGGTGTTTTGATTATTCTGAAGTCTATTTCAATTATACTCGACAAAGCTTCGGGAAAAAAATGTTTCGATTTTGTCAACCATCATAAAAAGGGACAGCTTTTCCCAATCCGGGAAGATGGTATTTTAAAAAATCACCATAACCAACTGGAAATCAACAGTCGTCTTTTCTGGCTTCATTCTTGGAAATATTTTGGCACCAAAGGGGTAGAATACTAAAGTTTATTTTTTGATTGGTTTTATGTTTAGGGGTTTGTAAATTTCAATCATCTTCAAAAGCGTCCACAGTATTCTACCCCTTTTTTTATTTGCAGTAACCGGTTAAGTTATTTCAGATTCTTTGAGCTTTAATCACATCAGTAATAAAAATCAGTTGAAACAAAAAAAGGACAACTCGCGTCATCCTTTTCTGTGGGAACTAATGGATTCGAACCATTGACCCCCTGCTTGTAAGGCAGGTGCTCTGAACCAGCTGAGCTAAGCTCCCAATATGATATGTCTGTTTCTGAACGTGCTTCCCTTTTCGGAAAAGCGTTGCAAATATAAAACCTATTTTCAGTTCTGCAAAAAAAATGATAAAAATTAGCTACAAAATTTCAGCCACCACGAAAGTGCTGCCACCAACATATATCATATCCTCCCGGGCGGCATTGTGCTTTGCAGCATCAAAAGCCTCACCAACAGAAGAATAACAACAACCCGTTAATCCAAAACCTGCTGCTTTTTCTGCCAGTATATTTTCATTCAACGCCCTGGGAATGCTCGATTTGGTGAAATAATAAACAGCATCGGATGGCAATAAACCCAAAACTTTGTCGGGATCCTTGTCGTTTACCATCCCAAAAACAACATGCAATTTCCTGTATGGCGTTTGTTTTATCTGTTTCATCACTTCAGAAATGCCGTCAAAATTATGGCCGGTATCACAAACAATCATTGGATTTGCGCCAATCACCTGCCAGCGGCCCTGCAAACCGGTAAGCAGCATGGTGTTGGCCAATCCTTCGTAAACGTCATTTTCAAAGATCTCCCAACCATTTTCTCTCAGTAATTCAACCGATTTTAACACAGCAGGCAGATTTTTTTGCTGGTACAACCCCAGCAAATCGAGCCTGATTTGCTGATTCAGTCGTTCGCCGTTTTTAATGACCTCCATAACCTGCCTGCCTTCCAAATCTCTCATTGAATAAGGAACAGAGAACTCCTGATCGGCAAAATAAATAGCTGCCTGTTTTTGAGAAGCAACCTTTTCGAATACCGGCCGGGTTTCCTGCTGCGTTGTACCAATCACCACCGGAACATCCGGTTTGATGATCCCGGCCTTTTCAAAAGCAATCTTTTCTAATGTATCACCCAGCAGTGCGGTGTGATCGAGCCCGATATTGGTAATCACACCCAATTCGGGTGTGATAATATTGGTTGAGTCGAGCCGCCCTCCCAGCCCCACTTCAACAATCGCGATGTCAACCTGTTCGCGGGCAAAAAAATCGAAAGCCATGATTACAGTTAATTCGAAAAACGAAGGTTCGATTTTCCACCGTTCATTATCCTTTCTGAATTTTTCAATCCAATCGACAACAAACTCACGCGAAACCATTTCACCGTTAATGCGGATTCTTTCCCTGAAATCTTTCAAATGTGGCGAGGTATAAAGCCCGGTTTTATAACCAGCCTTTTGAAATACAGCCGCCAGCATGTGCGATACCGACCCCTTCCCGTTGGTCCCGGCCACATGGATTGATTTGAATTTTTGATGCGGATTTCCATAATAATGATCGAGCAGAAGGGTATTATCCAAATTATTTTTGTAAGCTGCCGGCCCTGAACGTTGAAACATCGGCAGTTTGGTGTAGATGTAATCGAGAATTTCTGAATATTTCAATGTCGGAAAATATTTATTAACCGCTGCAAGTTTATTAAAAATAAAAACGAAGATGACCAACTGAACGGAAAATTTCTACATTTAGAAAAATTCAAAAATTGAAAAATGTTAAGTGAAAGCAGCAAAAGCAAAATTTTCATTCTGGATACGAATGTCATTTTGCACGACCACACCTGTATTTACCAGTTCCAGGACAACGACATCCTTTTGCCGATTACCGTTTTGGAGGAGCTGGATAAATTCAAACGCGGAAATGATTTAATTAATTTCCAGGCACGGGAATTCACCCGGTTACTCGACGAAATTGTGGGCGATGAACTGTTCAATGGCGGAAAATCGCTCGGGAAAGGAATGGGGAAACTGCGTATCGAAACCGGGAAACCTTTTTCTGAAGAGATGAAAGCTTCATTTCGCGAAGACATTCCCGACCATCGTATTCTGGCCATTGCCGAATATGCATCAAAAACCTATCCCAAACGGAAAGTCATCCTGGTCAGCAAGGACATTAATCTCCGGATGAAAGCCAAATCGCTGGGCATTCAGTCGGAAGATTATAAGACCGACAAAGTTACCGACGAGAATATCCTCGACAAAGCCATCACCACATTCGACAATTTCGACGACAACCTGATTGAAATTCTGTACGAACAAGGTTCAATTGAAATTGAAAAAATAGGGAAAGATTTTAAGCCTGAAGCCAACGAATGCTTCATTTTCAAAGGAATGAACTCAAGCGTGTTAGGCCGGTTCGACTCAAAAAGCAACCGTATGTTGCGGGTGGAGAAAAAAACCGCCTATGGAATAAAACCCCGGAATGCTGAACAAACGTTCAGTTTAAATGTATTAATGGACCCTGACATTAAACTGATTGCCCTTACCGGGAAGGCCGGAACCGGAAAAACACTTCTGGCCCTGGCCGCCGCCATCGAAATGAATAAAAGTTACGACCAGATTTTGCTGGCGCGCCCCATTGTTGCCCTCAGCAACCGCGACCTGGGGTTCCTGCCCGGCGATGCTTCCGAAAAAATCAGTCCCTACATGCAACCTCTTTTCGATAACCTGTCGGTCATTAAACATGTTTTTAATCCCCGTAGCCAGGAATATTTGAAAATTGAAGAACTTCAAAAGGAAGAAAGGCTGGTCATCACACCGCTGGCCTATATTCGCGGAAGAAGTTTATCCAATTCATTTTTCATCATCGACGAAGCGCAAAACCTCACCCCGCACGAAATTAAAACCATTATCACCCGTGCTGGCGAAGGAACCAAAATGATTTTTACCGGCGACCTTCAGCAAATCGACTCGCCTTATCTCGACATGAAATCGAACGGGCTGGCATACATGACCGATCGTTTGCGAAACCAGGAAATTTTCGCGCACATCAACCTGTTAAAAGGTGAACGCAGTTACTTAGCTGAACTGGCCAGCAACCTTCTTTAGTAAAATTGGCAGATAGCAGCTTTTTTCTACCTTTGCGGATTATTTAGAATCATTCAACAGAAAAGAATGGATTACAAAGGGAAAAAAGCTGCTTTTTTTACGCTCGGTTGCAAACTGAATTTCTCTGAAACATCAACCATTGCCGGGGCTTTCACCGAAGTCGGATTCGAACGGGTTGATTTCTCGGAAAAAGCCGACGTGTATGTCATCAACACCTGCTCGGTAACCAACCAGGGTGACAAGGAAAGCCGCAACATCATCCGGCGGGCTGTCCGGAAGAATCCGGAAGCCATGATCATTGTCGTGGGTTGTTACTCACAACTGAAACCGGAAGAGGTGGGGCACATTGAGGGAGTGGATCTGGTTTTGGGAACACAGGAAAAATTCCACATCCCGGCTTACCTTGGCAACCTGGAAAAAAGAGAAATCACCGAAATAAAAACCACCCGGCTCGCAAACATTAAAAACTACCACAAAGCGTTTTCGTGGGGCGATCGCACCCGGAGTTTTCTGAAAGTTCAGGATGGATGCGATTACTACTGTTCCTATTGCACCATCCCGTATGCGCGGGGAAAAAGCCGTAACGACACCATCGAAAACACCGTGGCCGAAGCGCGGAAAGCAGTTGAAAAAGGTTTCAGGGAAATTATCCTCACCGGTGTTAACATTGGTGATTTTGGAAAATCGACGGGTGAAAACTTTCTTGATTTATTAAAAACGCTTGAAAAAGTGGAAGGATTGCAACGACTCCGGCTCGGATCCATCGAACCCAACCTGCTTAAAGATGAAATCATTGAACTGGCAGCCGCTTCAAAAGTAATTATGCCGCATTTTCACATTCCGCTGCAATCCGGATCCGACGAGATTCTTTCCCTGATGAAACGCCGCTATTCCACCGGCTTGTTTGCCCACCGCGTGGAACGGATCCGCGAAATTGTCCCGCACGCCTTTATCGGTGTCGATGTCATTGCCGGGACCAACGGCGAAACCGAAGCGCTGTTCCGGGAGTCATACGACTTTATCAACAGCCTCGAAATATCGCAGTTGCATGCATTTACCTATTCCGAGCGAAGCGGGACACAGGCCCTGAAGATTCCCTGGAAAGTGGAAATGGAAGAACGAAAACACCGTACCCAGAAATACATCAATCTTTCGGAGAAAAAACTGCGGGCATTCTGCGAAAAACATTTGGGAACCCGGCAAACCGTATTGTTCGAATCGCAAAAACATGGCGACAGCATGTCGGGATTTACCGAAAATTATATTAAAGTGGAA
>CAZHKI010000014.1:0-16993 GCA_964533365.1 uncultured Maribellus sp.
CAGCCGATGGGACTGGTTGGCCCGGTGACACTTTATTAAACACATAATTACCAGGATGAAAAGAAGAACTTTCATATTGCAAAATGCTGTTCTTTCGGCAGGATGTTTGGTGGCAGGTACAGTTCCTGTTTTGGGGATTAATGCCAGCAATTCAGGTACCCTTCATTTAGACATCGAACTGTATAAAAAGTTCAAAAATCCAGATTCGATCTATCGTCCGTTTGTACGTTGGTGGTGGAATGGCGATAAGGTAGAAGCCAAAGAACTTGTCAGGGAATTGCATTTACTGAAGGAAGCCGGTATTGGAGGCGTTGAAATCAACCCGATTTCATTTCCTGGTACTGGCGATGACTTGGGCAAAAAATCGCTCACCTGGCTGAGCGACGAATGGATCGATATGTTGCAGGTTACCTTTGACGAAGCTAAGAAGCTGGATATGACCTGCGACCTGATTGTCGGATCCGGGTGGCCGTTTGGCGCTGAAACACTTCAAGGTAATGAACGTGCACAGGTGGTGCTTATAAATGCTGAGAAACTGGAAGGGCCGGCTGTCTTTGAAACCTCACAGTTTAATATTTTTAAGAATATTGATCCGATGGTTACCGAGCCCTATCCGGGCCGTACTTTTGAGATACTTTCCCTGAAACTGGTTCCCGATCCGATGAACTGCCTCGACCAGGTGATTGAACTGTCGGATAAGAAAGATGAACCGGTTATTACAATTGATATTCCTAAAGGTAAATACGTTTTTTATGCCCTGGTAAAAGTCAATTCCTTTGCCAGCGTGATCAATGGCGCACCGGGAGCGGCAGGTCCCATTCTGAACCATATGGATAAAAATGCTGTACGGAAATACCTCGACCATATGTCGGATACCATTCAAAAACGCATTGGCCCGCTATCAAACCATCTGCGTTCATTTTTTACGGATGGCCTGGAATTGGAAGGCTGTAACTGGAGCAACGATTTGCCCGAAGAATTTAAAAAGCGACGGGGCTATGACCTTATGCCATACCTGCCATTTACCATGTTTAAAGTGGGGCGTTTAGGAATTATAGTCGATGAAAATTATGGTGTTACCAAAACGCCCGGATTTTCAGAAGAAATTAAACGGGTACGTTTTGATTTTGAGCTGACGATTGCAGAACTTTTGGATGAACGCTTTACGCAAACGTACCTTCAGTGGTGTAACAACAATAATGTAAAGTCCAGGGCTGAGTTATACGGGAAGGGTTTATTCCCACTGGAAGGAAATCTGGATTGCGATATACCGGAAGGCGAATCGTGGACTACCAACTGGCTGCGGCACCGGCTCGGCGAAGAAATGTCGGATGAAGATTATCGCCGCGGACGCGGTTACACCATGATCAACAAATACGTGTCGTCGGCAGCCCATCTCACCGGAAAACGGGTTGTAAGCTGCGAAGAGATGACCAATACCTACCTGGTGTTCAACACTACCCTCGAACTGCTGAAAATCGGTTCCGACATGAGTATCATGTCAGGGATTACGCATTCGGTATGGCACGGCTTTAACTACTCGCCGCCCGATGCGCCATTCCCGGGTTGGGTACAGTACGGTTCATACTACAACGAAAACAACAACTGGTGGCCGTATTTCAAATACCTGAACGAATACAAAGCCCGTCTTTCTGCGCTGTTACAGAACGCTGATATGTTTTCCGATATAGCAATCCTGCCCCCCAATTACGATATGTGGGGAGAAATAGGCATACAAACCGACCCGTTCCCTGTCAAACTGAATGTACCATATACTTCAATTATCTGGGAATCGATTAATAAAACAGGTGGTGCAGCCGATTATACAACTGAAATTATAATCAATGATTCGGAGGTAAAAAACGGGAAACTTTGCTGCGGACCGAAAAAGTACGGTACGCTTTTCCTGCCTGAAGTTACCAGTATTGGTGTATCGACCCTGCAAAAACTGCTCGAATTTGTTTCAACCGGCGGACGTATTTTCTGCATTGAAAAATATCCTGAAAAATCGTTGGGCTTGAAAGACTGGAAACAACGCGATCAGGAAGTGGCCGGTCTGGTTGAAAAACTTAAAAAATATGAAGACCGGTTTATCCTGGTGAAAAAACCGGAAGACAACCGTTTTCTGGAATGGTATAAATATTTGGCGCTGGAGTACAACCTGCCACATTATCTGACCATTGAGAAACCCAATCGTTTTTTTATGCAAAACCGTTACCAGGCCGATGACGGAAGTGATATTTTCTTTTTCCAGAATGTTCACATGCACAACAGTCACAAAACCAATGTTTCGTTTTCGAAATTGGTTACCAAAGGCCGGTATCCGTGGGTTTGGGACCCTGAAACAGGTAACTGTGCCCGTATTCAGTTAAAAGATAATAGTTTTGAAATCAATCTCGGCCCGGCAGAATCGCGTATTATTGTTTTTAATAAGGAGCAAAACGGGCCTGAATGGAAACCACTACCAACAACCGGTGGAACTGTGGAAACCATCAATAACGACTGGGAAGTTGAACTTCGGCATAGTCGTGAAAACACAGTGGAAACATTTAAAATGTTTGAGCTAAAAGACCTGAAAGATACCGACTACGTTAATTTTACAGGTACTGCTGTTTACCGGAAGAAAATTGATTTTAATAAAGAGAGTTCCATTTACCTGAATCTGGGAAAAGTCTGGGGAGTTTCGGAGCTGTTTGTCAACGGGAAATCATGCGGTGTAAAATGGTACGGAAACCGCATTTACCGGATTGCTGAACAGTTGAAACCCGGATCCAATGAAATAGAAATCCACGTTACCACCATCATGGGGAACTACATGAGAAACCTCACCAACAACAAAGTGGTGGAACGGTTTATCAACCGGAAAAACGGCCCGCAGGAAATTCAGCCGATGGGACTGGTTGGCCCGGTGTCACTTTATTCGTAAAACAAATTAGAAATTTAAAATTTATAATTAGAAAAGAAATATGAACAAGTTAAAAATCATTTTATTATCCCTGGTATTGCTGATGTCGCAGCAACTTTTGGCTGCCGACTACAATGCCTCGGTGTTCGGAATCAAGTCGAACGGGACAACGTTAAATACCACGGCCATCCAAAAAGCCATCGATCACATTCATGCGAATGGCGGCGGAAAGCTGGTTATGTCGGACGCTACCTGACCGGCACCATTGAACTGAAATCGAACGTGCACATTGTGCTGAACGAAGGCGCCATTCTGGTTGGATCGACCAGTATTTACGATTACAACATCAATACTCCTTACAGTTCGCTGGTTTTTGCCAAAAATGCCGACAACATTTCCATTACCGGAAAAGGAGTGATTGACGGGCAAGGCCGTGCTGTCGCTTATCATTTAATCGACCAGGTGCATAAAGGAATTATCGAGGATCCGCTGAAGTACGATCGCCCGGCAAGCCGCCGCCCGCGGGGAATTTATTTCCGCGAATGCACAAACGTGGAAATCGACGGGATTGTGATTAAAAACACGGCCGACTGGGTTCAGGTGTATGATCAGTGTGAAAACCTGAAAATCAACAACATTACCGTTGACAGCAAAGCTTTCTGGAACAACGACGGGCTGGATATTGTGGACTGCAAAAATGTACTGCTGACCAATTCGTTCATCGACGCCACCGACGACGCCATCTGTTTTAAATCGCACGACGCCACCAAACTGTGCGAAAATGTTGAAGTCCGGAATTGTGTGGCCCGTTCCAGCGCCAGCGGGATTAAATTTGGCACCGTTACTTCAGGTGGCTACAAAAATTTCAAAATCATCAACAACAAGGTGTACGACACCTACCGTTCGGCCATTACCATTGCCACTCCCGACGGCGGGGTGATTGACAATATTCTGGTTGACAGCCTGTACGCCTACAACACCGGTAACGCCATTTACCTCCGTATTGGCGCCCGCTGGAACAAAGGCCGTACCGGAACCATGAGCAATATTACCATTCAGAATATGTACGCCGAAATTCCGGAAACCAAACCCGACGCCGGTTACGAATACGAAGGCCCCATTGAAGATCTGCCCCGGAATATTTCTCCGGCCAGTATTGTCGGGCTGCCCGGACAGGATATTACCAACGTAACCTTGCGCAACATCGAATTAGTATATCCCGGGAACAGCAACCCGAACTACGCCTTCCGCGGAATTAAACCGGCTGATTTGGACGGAATCCCCGAAATGGCCGACGCCTATCCTGAATTCTCCCAATTCAAGGAACTTCCGGCCTGGGGATTTTATGTGCGCCACGCTAAAAACATCAAATTTGAAAATATCACGCTCACAGCCAAAGGAAAAGAGTACCGTCCGGCCATTGTGCTCGACGATGTAAAAGGCGCTGATTTCTCCGGAATGAAATACACCGTACCCGGTGGCGGAAAGAAAATCCATGTTTATCAGTCAACCGGGATTGTTCAGGGAAAATAAGTGATGAATTGTAAAACCGTAATAATAAGTACAATGAACAAAATAAAAATCTGTATATCCGCTTTTCTGTTGCTTTTCACGCTGGCCGTGTCGGCAAAGGATTACAACGTTTCCGACTTTGGCGCGAAAGCCGACGGAATTACCATCAACACCTGCACCATTCAGAAAGCCATCGATTTTGTGAGTGAAAACGGCGGTGGCCGGCTGGTTTTCGGCCCGGGAAATTATGTTACAGGCAGTATCTATCTGAAATCGGACGTAACGCTCCACCTCGAATACGGAGCGACTATTCTGGGATCGACCAATCCTTTCGACTATGTAAAGGATAAAAAAATCGGCTGGATGTCGATGATTTTTGCGGTGAACCAGAAAAACATCGGGATTACCGGAAAGGGGACCATCAACGGACGCGGGTTCATCACGGCCAACAACATGGTCGATTACATTCACCGCGGAATTTATACCGACCCGATGAAACTCGACCGCCCCAATGAAACCAACCGTCCGCAGAATGTTTATTTCCGCGAATGCGAAAATATAATCATCACCGATATTACCCTGCGCGACCCGGCAAGCTGGAACCAAACCTACGACCAGTGCAAAAACCTTTATGTCGATAACATTTATGTTGACAGCAAATCATACTGGAACAACGACGGAATCGATGTGGTGGACTGCGACGGCGTGGTCATTAAAAATTCCTATTTTGATGCGGCCGACGATGTGATTTGTTTTAAATCGCACGACGCCAACAGCATTTGCCAGAATGTGGTGGTTGACAACTGCGTGGGCCGTTCGAGCGCCAACGGGCTGAAATTCGGGACAGTTTCGCGTGGCGGGTTCCGTAATTTCAAAGTGACCAACCTCACCATTTTCGATACCTTCCGTTCTGCCATCACCTTTGCCGCAGTCGACGGTGGGTTGATTGAAAACATTGTGGTCGACGGTGTCCGTTCCATCAACACCGGAAATGTGATCTACCTGCGCATCGGCGACCGCTGGAGCCAGGGAAAAAAGCCCAGCATGAAAAACATCGAAATCCGGAATGTGTATGCCGAAGTTCCGTTTGGAAAACCCGATGCCGGCTACAATTACGAAGGACCGATTGAAGACCTGCCCCGGAACATTTCACCGGCCAGCATTATTGGTTTGCCCGATTATAAAATTCAGGATGTCAGGCTGAAAAACATTGAAATTGTTTATCCGGGAGCCGGAAATCCGCTGTATGCAAAACGTGGACTGACTGCCGAAGAACTGAACGGAATTCCTGAAATGCGCGAAGCTTATCCCGAGTTTTCCCAGTTCAAGGAACTGCCGGCCTGGGGATTTTATATCCGCCATGCCGATGGAATTGAATTCGAAAACGTTACCCTTACGGCTGAGAAAAAAGATTATCGCCCGGCTATTGTGATCGACGATGTGAATGGCGCAGTTTTTAAGGGAATGAAATATAACGAGCCGGAAAGCGCCGGGAAACGGCAGTTATTTCAACATCAGTCAAAAGGAATTATTGCCGATTGATGTGCAAATTCGAAATTATTGTTTCAGCATAAAAATGTAAATTATGAAGACGTATAAAATATTCATCATTAATCTGATTTTACTTTGTTCACTGGGTCTTTCCGCCAAAGATTACAAAGCCTCGTTGTTTGGGGTGAAATCCGACGGGATAACCCTGAACACCCGTTCCATTCAAAAGGCAGTGGATTACATCAGCGAAAACGGCGGAGGCCGCCTTGTGTTTTACGTGGGGCGTTACCTGACCGGCACGGTCGAACTGAAATCGAATGTGATCATTCAGTTGGAAGAAGGCGCTGTTTTGGTGGGCGTACCTTCCATTTACGACTATTTCGGGCTGAACGGATCCAATGCTTTGATCACCGCCAGCGGCCAGGAAAACATTGGGATAACCGGGAAAGGCGTTATGGAAGGACAGGGGGCTGCCCTGCAGAACAATATCAAGGAACAGGTACAGAAAGGATACCTGAAAGGCCTGATTGCACAAACCAGCCCGCTGCTCATTTGTTTCAACAACTGCAGCAATGTTACCATCGAAGAATTAAACCTGCGCGATGCCTGCGGCGACGTTCAGTCGTACAAAGGCTGTAAAAACCTGACCGTCAGCAAAGCCACAATTAAGAGCAAAGCAGTGGCCGGAAGTAAAGGACTTTTGCTGTCAGGCTGCGACGGGGTGAAACTTTCGGATTTATTTTTTGATACCACCGGAATTGAAATCAGTTCCGCCGGAACATCGAAGAATATTTCGTTCGTTAATGTTAAAAATGCTTCCGGGAAAAAACTTCAGGTGAATCAGTGATGAAAAGAGAAGGGGCCATTCTTTTTCTGATTTTGCTGGCAGCCGTCAGCTTATCCAGCCTGGCAGCCGGAAAGGGCAAATCTCCGCAGTACGGAAAAACCAATATTACCGACATGGTATTGATTTACCATGGCGGTGTGCATCGTCCGCTGGAGTGGAACAAGGAACAGTTTACGCCCTATGTGGTCCATGTGGATCAGAAAGGCCGGAAAAACTGGTTGTTCGATGGTTTCCTCTTTACTGAATTCATCGATGGGAAAGGCCACCATTTTGCCCACGGAAACGAGAATACCACACTGGCCGCACGCCCTGAGTGGGAGTGGCTCATGGAACGTCAGTTTGAAAAAGACCGCCGTTCCGCCACAAACTGGTGGTGGTAATGCCGGTCCCCGAAAAAGATCAGAAAAACTGGGGCAACCTCGATCGCCCGATGGATTTTTCGAACGATAAAGATCGGATTGAGGCCTGCCAATGGTACATCGACCGGTTTCTCGAACAGTACAAAAAGGAAGGTTATCAGCATTTCGACCTCGAAGGTTTTTACTGGGTTTCGGAAAAGGATGGCGCTTACCGTGATATCCTCGTCCCCGTAGGCGATTATATCCGCTCGAAAGGCCTGCGCCTGTTCTGGATTCCCTACTGGACCGCAGTCGGTTTCGACAACTGGAAAACCGACAAATTCGATTTCGCCTACATCCAGCCCAACCATTTTTTCAAAAGTGAAGTCAGTTACGAGCGGCTTGATGCGGTGTGTGCCTATGCAAAAGGCACCGGCATGGGGCTTGAAATGGAGTTCGACCTCAGGGCGCTGGCCGGTTCGCCCGAAAACAAACGCGACCGGCTCGTGAGTTATATAGACGCTTTTGAACAAAATGGCGTTTTTAAGGAAGCTTCCATCGCTTATTACGAAGGGGGCGGCGCCATCTGGGATTTCTATCGTTCAACTAATCCGCTGGATAAGGAAATCATGGATCGTCTCGCAAAGATTATTGTTCAGCGGAAAAAAATGAAACAGTTTAAAAAATGAAAAAAATTGTCATATTGCTGATTTTGTTTTTACAAATTTCGGCACCCTGGGCCCAGCAAAAAAACGACAAAGATGACCGGCTGGATTGGTGGCACGAAGCCAAATTTGGCATGTTTATCCACTGGGGCGTTTATTCATTGTACGGAGGTGTTTACAAGGGCTATCATCAGGCTTATGGCGATGCAGCCTGGATTTTGAACCGCTGCAAAATTCCGGTGGCCGAATACCGCGAAAATGCCCGTCAGTTCAATCCGGTAAATTACGATCCCGAAGCCTGGGCAAAAATGGCCAAAGACGCCGGAATGAAATACCTGATTATCACGGCAAAACACCACGATGGATTTGCCCTTTTCGAAAGCAAGGCCAGTGACTGGAACGTGGTGGATGCCACCGTTTACGGCAGGGATTTGCTGAAACCGCTGGCTGAAGCCTGTAAAAAGCAGGGAATTAAACTGGGATTTTATTATTCGCAGGCCGTTGACTGGACAAATCCCGGGGCGTCGGCAGCCCGCAGGCCCATGTGGCAGGGCTGGCCCAATCCCGATTCCACCCGAATCGACCAGTACACACTGGATCACGACGGCCGCTGGGACCCGATACAACTCACGGCCACTTTTGATGAATACATCGACCGGGTGGCTGTCCCACAGGTTCGCGAACTGCTGACCAATTATGGAGATGTGGCTGTTTTGTGGTGGGATTACGACACCCAGATGAAAACCGTGGAAGGCGCTGAAAAACTGAAGTCGCTCCTCCTGCTGCAACCTCAGATTGTGACCAACGACCGCCTGCACCCCGACTTTCACGGCGACACCAAAACACCCGAACAAGCCATTCCCGATCGCGATGCTGTGACCGGCCAAAACTGGGAAACCTGTATGACCATGAACGGTTCGTGGGGTTATAAAAGTTTCGATAACAACTGGAAATCAACAGAAACCCTGATCCGGAACCTCATCAAAATTGCAGCGCGCGGCGGAAACTACCTGCTGAATGTCGGGCCGAAACCCGACGGATCTTTTCCCGAAGAAAGCGTTGTCAGGCTGAAAGAAATTGGCCGCTGGATGGAGGTAAACGGCGAAGCCATATACGGAACACAGGCCAGTCCGCTGGAAGTGCTGCCCTGGGGAGAATGTACCATGAAAATGGTGAAAAAGAATACCATGCTGAATCTTTTCGTTTTCGACTGGCCTGAAAACATGAAACTTTTCATTCCCGGTGTCGGGAATAAAATCGTATCGGCGAAGTTGCTGTCAACGGGTGAGAAATTAAAAACATCGTTAACAGTCGGTGGATTAGAAATTTTTGTTCCGCTAACGGCCCCCGATTCCAATGCCACGGTGATTCAACTGGAACTGAAAGGGAAAATCGCACACAGAGAAATATCATCTGAAAAGCAAATGCAGCGCGGCGCACTCGATTAACAGAAAAAGGAATTAAAACGATGAAGGTAAAAAGAGGTGATTTTTTAAAACTTGGCTTACTGGCGCTCGCTTCGGGAGTGGTCAAAGGCAATGCTTTTTCAGGTGAAACTGGCACCGAACGCCGGAATATAACCGGAAAAACGCCGGTGATTCATGCCACCGATTTGTATCATTTTCATTGCGATCCTGACGATCACTGGGATTTGACCACCATTTATGCACTGGCCTGGCTGGGCGAATTCGATTTGCTCGGAATTTTGATCGATTATCCCACCAGGCCCGAACTGGGCGATCCCGATGTGATGGGAGTTGCCCAGATGAATTATCTGACCGGCAAGGTCGTCCCGGTTGTGGTTGGTAGTCCTTTTCCGATGAACAGCCGAAACGATATCCAGCCGGAAGCAAACAGCATTGACCATCAGGGCGTAAACTGGCTCCTTAATACTTTGCGGAAATCGGAATTGCCGGTGGTGATCAATATTGTGGGCGCAGCGACCAACGTGGCCGTTGCCCTGAAAAAGGAACCGGAATTATTCAGAAAAAAATGCAAAGCCATTTACCTGAACGCCGGTTCGGCTAATTCGCTGAAAGATAAAAAGCTGGAATACAATGTAAAACTGAATCCGCTGGCTTTTGCCGCCATTTTCGATGCTCCCTGCCCGGTGTACTGGATGCCTTGCACCACCCGCACCAACATTGGCGAAGTGGGCGAATTTGGTACTTACTACCGTTTTACCCAGAAAGATATTCTCTCCGATCTCCCTGAAAAGCTGCAGAACTTCTTCCTTTTTATGCTGGGAAAAAAGGAGAGCCACGAATGGTTTTCGTACCTGAAAGGAAAACCGGAAACGGATTTGCTTGCCGAATTTGGCGAAACAGTGAGGCACATGTGGTGTACCGCCGGATTCATCCATGCAGCCGGAAAAAACGTGACCGCAGAAGGTGAAATGGTTCCGCTGAAATTAGAAACAGAATCGGTTTTCACGTTCTCCCCGGTGAAAGCCAGTTGCGACAATATCGGCTATGTTGACTGGAAAATCGACCAGAGTTCCCGGAATCGGTACATTTTTCATGTAACCGATACCGTAAATTACCAAAAGGCGGTGACGGCTGCCATGAAAAATTTATTGCTTCAGATTCCCGGTTAATGTTGTAAAAATGGTAAATTTCAAATCAGTATCAATCAAAATAAAATCATAAACCAATCAAAATGAAATCACGAGAAAGAGTATTAAAAGCATTCAAACGGATGCCGGGATTGCCCGACAGGGTTCCCGTTCAGTTTGAATTGTGCCGCCAGTTGGCCGACCATTTTGGGAAAGAGTTGGGTATCCCGGTAAACTATACCGACAATTTGTATGAAGATGTGACTTACCGCATCAGCGCCAACGAGTTGCGGGTAGCTATGGGAAGCGATGTGGTGGTAACCGGCGCTTCGGTTTCCGACGGTTTCGAAATTGTTAAAGACGAAAACGGGCACTGGCTGAACGAGTATGGGATGAAAATGCGACAGGGCGATATTTACGTCGAAGTGGTCGGTTATCCGCTGGCACACGCTGAAACCAAAGCCGATATCGATGCCTTTTCGTTTCCCGATCCTCTGGCTCCGGGGCGATACCGCGACGCCGAGAAACTGGTGAAAAAATATCACGACGACTATCTGGTGTTTGGCGACATTGAAGTGACGGTGTTTTCACTGGGCCATCAACTGGTGGGAATGGAAAAACTGCTGATTGACATGATGATGGAATCGGAATATGTTATCCCGCTGTTTGAAGCCTGTGCCGAATTTCAGACCCAGGTTGGTCTGCAGTTGATTGAACGCGGTGTGGATGCCATCTGGTTTGGCGACGATTTTGGTACGCAAACCAACCTGATTATCCCTCCCGAAAATTTCAGGAGTCAGTTAAAACCGATTTACAAACGGATGATCGACCGGTTTAAAGAAGCCAAACCCGACATTATCCCGATTTTACATTGCGACGGCGCTGTAGCCGATCTGCTTGATGATATCCGCGATATCGGATTCGAAGTTTTCAACCCGGTACAACCCGGCGTGCCCGGCCATCTGCCGCAGGATATGAAAAACGGGTTTGGCGAAAAATTTGCATTCTGGGGCGCCATCGACCAACAGGATCTGTTACCCAACGGAACCGACGGGGAACTGGAAAAAGATATTATTGAAAAAATTAAGGTATTGGGTAAAAACGGTGGTTATATGATTGCCCCGGCCCATATTCTGCAAAACGATGTGAAACCCGAACGGGTATTGAAATTTATTGAACTCTGCAAAAAATACGGAAAAATATACGGTTAAACAGCAATAGTCTATGGTTAATAGACGATGAGGTAGTTAGTTTTAAAAAACAGGCGGCTGGCTTGAAAAAGTCTGGCCGCTTGTTTAAATTTTATGACATGGGAAAACTGTTTTTTTATATTGCAGCGGGTTTGTTTTTTCTTTTCAGCGCCTGTGCCAAAACAACAGGCTACCAGCCACAGTTTGAGGAAAAATGGGGCGAAGTGGAGAAATTCATCCATAGCAACTGGCATACCTCCCGGGTTGACAGCGCCGGCTTTTCAGTACTCAGAAAGAAAGGTATTGTTCCTCCAAAACCTTTTATGTCGATAGCCAAAGGCGATCCGGCGCTTTTTTACTGGGACAACTATTTCACCAACAAAGGACTGCTGAAAATCGATTCACTGAAACAGTACGCCCTGAACGTGGTGGACAATCTGCTGTGGGAAGTTGATACCCTGGGATTTGTCCCCAATGCCAATATGAACTGGGGGATCAACCGCTCACAGATTCCTTATCTGGCGCATATGGTTGCCGATGTTTATGAGGAATTTCCAGACAGGGAATGGTTGATGAAAGCTTATCAAACGCTGAAAAAGGAATATCACTTCTGGACCGATACCAGCCAAACGGCCATTGAGAACCATACTACATCAATTGCCGGGCTGCAGCGCTTTTATCATCATGGAAGCGAGAAGGAACTGGCTGATTTTTATACGCTTTGCTATCGGCGGCGATTGTTGGCGGAACATCCCGATTCGGTGGATTATCAGACCCGGCTCGAAGTGGGCGGGCACTATATGGCCGAGGCCGAAGTGATGGATTTTACTCCCCGTTTCGAAAACCGCTGCACCGATTTTATCGCTGTCGATTTGAACTGTAACCTGTATCATTACGAGAAACTTTTCAGTTGGATGGTGCAGGAACTTGCTTTAACCGGCGAACCCGACTGGAACTCGATGGCCGAAACCAGAAAAAAACTGATTAACCGCTATTGCTGGAACGATGAACGGGGCCTTTTTATGGACTATGATTTCAGAAACAACCGGTTTTCAAAAGTTGCTGGCATTGCCTGCATGTATCCGTTGTTTGTTGGCATCGCCTCGGCTGAACAGGCTCAAAAAACATTGAAAAACCTGTCGTTGTTTGAATATGAATTTGGTGTTACCGTTTGCGAAAAAACCGATCAGCCGGTGTTGTACCAGTGGGATTATCCGGCGGGCTGGCCTCCTGTTTTTTTGCTTACGGTCCAGTCGCTGCACAACTATGGATTTAAAACCGATGCTCTCCGGATTTGCGGGAAATACCTCGATTTGGTAGCCCGGAATTTTGTTGATCCCCAACCACGGTTTAAAGGAGGCGATACAACAAAAATTCGTTCAAAAGGATACATTTACGAAAAATACGACGTGGTAACCGGCGGTATTAACGACTGGGAATATCCGGCCTGGGAATTTATCGGCTGGAGTGCAGGAGTTTACATCTGGTGCCTCAGTTATTATCAATCGAATACCATTTAAATAACTGAAAGATGAAATAGCCATTTTCCCATAAGTGAGTTCAACTGAAAATGTATTAATGGCTATTCCATTTCGGTGCATATTTGATTGAAAAGCTAAAGCTGATACGAAAATTGTACAAACTATCTTTGAAAATATATACAAATGAAGTGTAAAATATTTATTTCTCTGATTGTCCTGGCCATGGTCAGTGGCATTTCAACAGTTTATGCCTGTACCAACCTGATTGTTACCAAAGGCGCCAGCGCCGACGGTTCGGTGATGATTACCTACGCCGCCGACTCGCACATCCGCTACGGCGCAGCAGCGTTTTTCCCGGCAGCCGACCACCAGCCGGGCGACCTCTGCGAAGTGTATCATTACGAAAGCGGAAAGTTTATGGGAACCATTCCCGAGGTGGCGCACACATTTTCGGTGGTCCAGTTTATGAACGAAAACCAGGTGGCGGTTGGCGAAACAACTTTTGGTGGCCTCAGCGAATTGTACGGCCCTTCCGATGCCATTCTCGATTATGGCTCGCTGATGCGCATCGGGTTGCAGCGCTCGAAAACCGCCCGCGAAATGATCCGGGTGATGACCGAACTGGTGGCCGAATACGGCTACGCTTCGGGCGGTGAATCGTTCTCCGTTTCCGATGCGAATGAAGCCTGGATTTTTGAAATGATTGGCAAAGGAAAATATGAAAAAGGTGCGGTGTGGGTCGCCCGCCTCGTGCCCGACGGCTATGTTTCGGGGCACGCCAACCAGGCCCGCATTACCACGTTCCCGTTTCAGAAAAGCAACAACTGGGAAAACCCGCAGCAAACGGTTTACCATTCGCCCGATGTGATAAGTTTTGCCAGAGCACACGGATTTTACAGTGGAAAAGACGAAGCTTTCAGCTTTTCAGATGTATATAATCCGCTGAATTTTGGTGGCGCCCGCTACTGCGATGCCCGTGTCTGGTCGTTTTTCCGGAAAATCAACAGCGAAATCCGCGAATACCAGGATTACACAGATTATGCAATGGGAAAATTCAGCTACGAAAAAAGGTTTCCCGACTGGAGCGCCAATCCCAACGGGTTTGTGTCGAACCGACTGCCGTTGTGGGTAAAACCTGACTCGGCCATTACGTTGCAGCAGGTAATGAATGCCATGCGCGACCATTACGAGGACACGCCCATGGATATGTGCAACGGGGTGGGAGCCGGGCCTTTTGAATGCCCGTACCGCTGGCGCCCCATGGAATTTGATGTGGACAGCGTAAAATATCTTCACGAGCGCGCCATTGCAACCCAGCAAACCGGCTACAGCTTTGTGGCCCAGTCGCGCGGGTGGTTGCCTGCGCCCGTCGGCGGCATTTTCTGGTTCGGCGTTGACGATGCCGACGGTTGTGTTTATGCCCCATTTTATTGCGGAATGACGGAAGTTCCCGAAAGTTACCGGATTGGGAACGGCTCAATGATCAGTTGGTCCGAAACTTCGGCTTTCTGGACGTTTAATCAGCTGACCAACTGGGCCTACACCCGCTACAATATGATTCACCCTGAAGTGGAAGAATACCAGGCACAGCTTGAAAACCGGTTTATTTCCGAAGTTAAGTCCATTGACCGGCTGGCATCGGAACAGTACAGTCAGGATCCTGCACCGGCAAAGGAATTTGTCACCCGGTACTCGGTGTACACTGCCAACCAACTGGTAAGCGACTGGAAAAATTTCTACCACTACCTTTTTATGAAATACATGGATGGAAACCTGAAAATTTCGAAAGACAGAAAACTCCTTGACAACGGGAACGGGAAAAATATCCCGCAGCGGCCGCAGCACCCCGGCTACGGAAAAGAATGGGAGCGGCTGATGATTCAGGGAACCGGCGATTTGCTGAAAGTTCAGGAAACAAAAAAATAGAAATAAATCAATAAGACAAGAGTTATGTATTTGAAAACAGTGATGATACTTTTGATTTCGGTTTTTATGACCGGAATTTTATCGGCCCAGGTTGAAACAGAAGATTTGACCCAATATGTGAATCCGCTGATTGGAACGCAGGAAATGGGACATGTTTTCCCCGGCGCCTGTGTACCGTTCGGAATGATCAAGCCTGGTCCCGACACGGATCCGGGCAACCACAGCGGGTATGATTATGAAGCCGGCAGGATCGCCGGGTTTTCACAAAACCGGATTGGCGGAACCGGTTGTTCGGGAGCGGGCGGAAATTTAAGGATACTCCCCGGAATTGGCGATATGAACATACAAAGTTCGCCGATCATTAAGGAAAGTGAAAAAGCTTCCCCCTGCTATTATTCAGTTGAATTTTCCAATTCCATTCTCGCGGAGCTGACAGCGACCAATCAAACCGCGATTCACCGGTATGCTTTTCCTGAAGCAGACAACGCATTCGTGATGATCGACGCGGGGAGCTCTTTTGCCGGGACCATATCCGCTACGGGAAGCCTTTTAAACAATCATGAGTTTAACGCGACGGTATCGGCCCGCAATGTCTGCGGCGTAGGACGATATACCGCGCATTACCACGTCTGGTGCAACAAGGAACTGATCCTGGATAGCGAAAAGGATCATAAGTTTTACTTCCGGTTTAAAACCAAAGCCGGTGAGCAAATCCTGTTTTATGTGACCACCTCGCCGGTCAGTACCGGTTCGGCCAGGGCTGAATGGGAAAGTGTCACGAAGAACATGACCTTTGAACAGGTGCGACAAAACGGAAGGACGCAGTGGGAGGATATCCTGTCTCGGGTCGTTGTCGAAGGGAAGGAAGAATACAAAACCCTTTTTTACACGCATCTTTATCACACCTTCTTAAACCCGGTGAAGTCTGAAAATCATTCTAAAGAATTTCGGGCTACCGACGGGCGAATTTATAAGGCAGAAGGTTATGCCCATTATGACTCCTGGTCGATGTGGGATAACTTCAGAAATAAGTTCAGCCTGTATTCCATCCTTATTCCCGGGATTTCGTCGGATATCGCCAAATCGATGATCGATCTTTTCAGGTACGGGATGCCTTATTGGGCCGGATATCAGGAACCGGTCCCTACCGTAAGAACCGAACATACTGTGGTTGCTCTTCTGGACCTCTATCGGAGAGGGGTCACTGATTTTGAGATCGCGCCTCTCTATTCAAGGTTAATGGCGGAGATTAATAACATCAGCAGCGATTCGCCCGATAAAAAGCTGGAGAAGAGCTACGATTTATGGGCGCTGGCGCAGTTTGCCAGGATATTGGACAAAGAAGACGATTATCAGTTGCTGCTGGCGGAGTGTCTGCAATATAAACGGGTCTGGAAAGAGAAATTTTTGCCAATTACTGAGAAATCAGACATCATGCACGGTGATGGTCTGTATGAGGGGACACTCTGGCAATACCGCTGGCATGTGCCGTTTGATGTGGAGGGAATGATTGAGATGATCGGAGGTAAAGAGAAATATACGGAACAACTGGAGTATTTTTTTGAACACGATCTGTACAATCATGGTAATCAGCCCGATATTCATGTTCCTTTCATGTTTAACTTCGGAAGTAAACCCTGGCTGACACAAAAATGGGTGAACAGGATACTGACCAAAGACATGCACCAGTGGTACGGCACACACGAAAAGTGGGGAAAACCCTATTATGGCCGGATTTACAAAGCTGAACCCGCAGGCTATATTCCTGAAATGGATGATGACGAAGGAACCATGTCGGCCTGGTACGTGCTGAGCTCTGCAGGATTATATCCCGTATTAGTGGGTGAACCGGTCTTTCAGTTGAGTTCTCCTGTTTTTGATCGGATCCTGTTTAACCTTGAAAACGGGAAAACATTTGAAATTGTGACAGAAAACTTCAGTGATACGCATTTTTATATCCAGTCGGCAACTCTAAACGGAAAACCGTTCAATCAAACCTGGATCAGTCAGGAAGACATCCTGAAAGGCGGAAAGCTCGTCTTTAAGCTGTCGGATACACCCAGCACGAGTTTTGGTTTGTGAAG
>CAZHKI010000015.1:0-16301 GCA_964533365.1 uncultured Maribellus sp.
GGTTTTCACTGAAGTCACGTTGGCATGAAAATCTTCGGGATTTCCAATGCCGTAGAGGCACGAAACCGACGAAACCACCACCACGTCCCTTCGCCCCGAAAGCAGCGACGAAGTGGCGCTGAGCCGCAGTTTTTCAATATCCTGGTTGATGGAAAGGTCTTTTTCGATGTAAGTGTCGGTGGTGGGCAGGTAAGCTTCGGGCTGGTAATAATCGTAATACGACACAAAATATTCCACGGCATTGCCGGGGAAAAACTGTTTCATTTCGCCGTACAACTGGGCGGCCAGCGTTTTGTTGTGGCTCAGGATAAGGGTTGGTTTTTGAACCTTTTCCATAACGTTGGCCATGGTAAAGGTTTTTCCCGAGCCGGTTACGCCCAGCAACACCTGGAAACGCTCGCCGTTTTTAATTCCATCGGCCAGTTGCCGGATGGCTTCCGGCTGATCGCCAGTGGGCCGGTATTCCGAAACGACTTTAAATTCCATAACACAAAACTAACGAACTGTTTTGTCCGGACAAATATCCCAACCGTTTTCCGGCAAAAAACTTTCAGGTTGTTCCGTAAATTGACTGTTGATTTCTGGGTTATATGTTAACTGATGGATAAAAATGATTGTAAGCGTTTGATTGTAGACCTTCAAGGTTTGAGAAACCTTGAAGGTCGGTCCCTGTCAGGTAAGGTTTATCGTTTTACTATTAATTTCCCGGTAATTATTTCGTTGTTATACAAAACATGCACAACATAAACCCCCTCCTGCCAGCCCGAGGTGTTGATAACCGTGCTGCTACCTTTCAGCCGGGTTTTCTTCTCTTTCAGAATTTGGGTTTGGGAGTAGATTTCGAGGTCCCATTCCTGGTTAACATCCACCATTTCCTTTTCGGATGAGGATTGGATGGTGAGCGTGGTTTCGCCGGTGGTGGGGTTGGGCGAAATGGCCAGACTTCTTGAATTGTAAACCTCCAAACCAAGTACGGTATAAAGCCCCCAGCCACAGGTATTTTGCGCCCGCGACACAAGTTGGTAGGTCCCCTGATTATAAAAGGCAATATCGGACGTCCAACCATAATCATACACTGAATTCCCGTTTAACGGGCTTAGTATCCATTCATAATCGGTAGCTGACATTAAATAGTTGTTGGGGTGGCCATAGTACGTTGCCCAATCATTATTCGGCGCGTATGTTGGCCCTGAAATATAATCAATTTTTGGGGCGCCTACCCAAAAATCTTTCTGTTTTGTAAACTCCTCACCATCTGGCATTTCAAATGCAAATGTAATTGTTGCCAGGCCACTGGCTCCAGACTGTGTAATAATATTTGCAGTTGAACCGGAACCGCTTGTAGTACTGAACAAATTAGATGGAGATAGTTGCCATGTAATATTTTCTGCGTTATTATCAACATCAAGTGTAGCAGTGCCTGAGGAACAAATTAAATTCGGACAGGTTATTTCAGGGGCAAGAAAGAAACTACGTACTTTCACCCAATTAAAATAAGATGTTTGAGGAACAACGAGAGTACCAGATTGGACTTGTTGACTTAGAATTACCCTCATATGATGATTAGGATACCAACTTTGTCCCTGATAAACTACTTCTTTTAACAATGTATCATCAATCCAAAATGTTATCCGATAAGGTGACCAGATACATTTAAAAGTATGATTTACATCCCAATTAATGCCTTGTGTTTCAGTAAATTCATATCCCACCGCGCTTCCACAGGGTGGTGGATAATCAAAGATATGATTTTGCAACTTGGGTAAAGGTGTACCATGAAAACTATGTACTCTGCATTCAACAATATCAATCTCATTTATATGCTCAATTGAACAGTCTACTCCCCCACCTCCATACAACCAAAAAGCTGGAAATGAACCATAATCATGAGCAAATCTTGCATTACATTCAAAAATACCATAAGAAAAGAATTCTTCTGAGTTTACTTCTCCTACAATATAATCAGCAGTGATAGGGTTTCCATCCCAATCGGTTGCAGTATAATTTGGAGAACTAATCATAGAAAGACATAATCGACTATTATTCGCATCAACATTTATTGTAACAGTACTATCAACGTAAATAAATGGATTGCCAGATAAACCTTTAATCAAATGAGTTGTGGCAAACCATGTATTCGGATTTAAATTATTAGTGAAATCATCAAACAATTCTGTGGTTGTATAAGATTCATTAAACCGATACTCTGGTTGTGAATACACAAGTGATTGACTATAAATAAAAAAGACAAAAATCAAATAGAAGTTTTTCATTTTTTAGAGTTTAAGTGAAACATTTATTTTAATCCCATAATGAACTTTTCTAAAATGATAATTAAGCCAAGTTGTATTAATTCTGTACTTTAAAAAAGGTGAGAATGAAACATCAAATTTTGATGTTAATGGTTTTGAGTAACCAAAGTCAAAATACACATCGCTCATGGTCTTATCATTAGAGTAATAATCAACTTCCTGTATATCTGATGATTTTTCCCACCCAAAACTGGTATAATAATCATCTCTGGCCGATATCATTTTTCCCAAATAAATACCAGTAGAGAAATAACAGCTCACATTATCATTCATTGGAAATGTTTTTTTTATCAAAATGGGTATGCTTATTTCTGTGAAATGAAATCGTTTTTGAATTTCATTAACAAAAGAAGAAACATTTCCTTGCTGAAGTTCAATGCCAGTTCCAACTGAAATCCCGTTAAATAAATTCCTTGATAAAACCATTTCTATTCCAGGTGAAATAGGGAAATTATAATAACCGGGAACTGATGTAAATTCTTTTTCTTCAATTTTTAAATATTGAGCTAATACTCCATCAATTCTTAAATTATATTTTCCCCCTTGTCCCCAAACCAAGGAATCAAAAAATAGAAATATAAACAATATAATTAACTCTTTACTAATGCTTTTCATATTAGTCTTTTTGTTTGTATTTTTGCCCAAAGCAAACTGCAAGGGCTTTAAAAATTTGCTATCGTATTCAGGGTAACCAAGGTTACCAAGTAAAAGAGTGTCAAGCTGGAGCATTTGTCTGGCGGGTTTCGTGGCAATCCGGCCTTGTCGGTGTTGCGAGTATTCGGGGTTTTCGTTTATTTGTTATGTTTCATTTTTTTGTTATTTAAGTTAATATTCTGGTTATCAAATGCATTAAGTATTAAAAATGGTTGTGTTAAAATCAAATAAGTTTAAAATTTTGTTGGTTTTTGTTTGATATAAAGCAAATTCATTTAAGTTTTGTGAAGACTGTTTCAAGGGTACCTTTTTCAACCATTTCATTTATTTCTTTAATCGTAAATTTTCGAACAGGTTTATTCAGGCCATCTAAATAATAGAATTCAGAAAAAGGATCCAGGTCGATTAACCGTTCTTTATATTTGTCCAAAGTCCAATATTCAGGACCAATTTCTGTAAACTTTTCAACCATTTCATTTATAGTAATATTGGTAAAAGCATAGTCTAAATAGATGTCTTCTGTGATATATCCCGATTTAAGAAAATGCCTTCGTATTAATACATAATTACCATTTTTATCTTTCCTTACAATCAGATTATCATCTCCAAATAAAGGTGTACAGGTTATATTGCCAACTGAATCAATACAAACAGCCAGATAATCTTTATAATTGCCATTTGTTTTATAAACGGCTATTCCTGGAAGAGTTGAAATTTCAATACTTTCATCGGCGAGTTCAGTTTCATCTTTCTGGCAGCTTACCCCTAATAACAAAAGGAGCAGAAAAACAGTGCTTAATTTTAAAATTTTTGTTTTCATTGGTTTTTAGTTATTAGCCGCGAGCTTCGGGCTTAAAATTGTTTTTTCTGTATTCGAGGCAACCGAAGTTACCAGGCAGGAGCGCAAATAAGAGCGGGTTTGGTTTGGCAGAACGGGCTTTGCAAACGGGTTGCTGCCCGGAAATTTGCTGGTGTTTGGATTACGGAGAACAATTCATGGTTTTTTGGTTTATATGTTAACAGATGGATAAAGGTACAAAAAGGTTGCGTTAAAAACATGACTTTTAACCATTTGCTACACAAATAATGCAGCATGAATAAAAATCGCCTGCAGGGCATAAAAAAAACAGGACAATGATGTAATGTTTGTTTCACGCCCGCGTCTTACCTTTGAAAAACAGAAAAGAAAGAGTAAATCAATGGTTGCCAGAGATTTTAAATCGGAAGTTTTACCAGTCAGCAAAAAACTGCTTCGTTTTGCCACACACTTTTTGAAAGACGAAGACGAAGCCCGCGACGTGGTTCAGGATGTTTTCCTGAAGCTCTGGCAAAAACGCGATTCGCTCCACGAGATAGAAAACATCGAAGCCTTTGCCATGCGCATGGCCCGCAACCGTTGCCTCGATGTAATGAGAAACAACAAAGTGGTGCCGATGGATGCGGAAACCGACCGCAAAATGAAAGAAAATTCGGTTGACGTTCATCAACAGGTTGAATTCAGTGAATCGGCCGGCCAGATTAAAAAACTGATTGGCCAACTGCCCGATATCCAGGGAAAAGTGATGCAACTGCGCGACATCGACCAACTTTCGTACGACGAGATTGCCAATGTAACCGGGCTGAATGTAAATGCCATCCGGGTGAACCTTTCGAGGGCGAGAAAAAAAGTAAGGGACGAATTTTTAAAAATAAATGATGATGGAAACCACAGAAGTAAAACAATGGCTGCAACGCTATTTTAACGGCGAAAGTTCCGATTGGGAAGAACAACAACTGAAAGCCTACTTTCAGTCGGGAAACGTGGCCTGTGAACTCCGGGAATATGCTGAATTTTTCGGTGGTATTTCCGAACTGGCAGCAACATCCGGCGATTCAACCATCGAAGAGGAGGTGATGAATTATATTCTTGAAAACGAAAACCGGGATAAAAAATATTACCTCCGGATGTGGAAAACCGTGACCGGGATTGCCGCTTCCGTCATCATCATCCTGGGCAGCGTACTCTTTTTCGAACATCAGCAGAAACCGGTTCAGGATACCTTTGACGATCCGGATCAGGCGTATGCTTATGCAATGCAAACCATGAAGTTTGTTTCGTCGAAATACAACAAGGGACTGGCACAACTGGCCCAATTCGATAAACTCAGTCAAGGTTCTGCCGAACTAAAAAAAGGGCTGAAGCCGGTAAATGCATTTTTTGACGGCATTGAGAAAGTGAAGGAAAGTGATCAGTGATCGGTGATCAGTAAGCAGTGATCGGTAATCGGGAAATGGGAACCAGTGTCAGTGCAACCCGTAACCTGAAACCCGCATCCTGAAATCTGAAACATAAAAAAACGAATACATAAAATCTGAAATCATGAAAAAGTTACTATTAATTCTTGCAGTAATATTGCCCATGGCAGTACTTGCACAAAAAACACCGGTTGACAGGCTGTTTGAAAAATATGCCAACCAAAAAGGATTTACCACCGTGAACATCTCGGGGAAACTGCTGAGTTTCGCCAGCCAGTTCGACACCGGCGACGAGGCAACAACCAATCTAATGGCCGGATTGAACGGAATCCGCATCCTCTCGGTGGAAGACGACGAACTGAATAAAAAGCTCGACTTTTATGCCGAACTGGAAAAGGAAGGATTCTTTAAAAACAACAGCTACGAAGTGCTGATGGAGGTCACCGAAGACGACGAAGTGGTGCGGTTCCTGGCCAAAGATGCCGGTAACGGAAAAATCTCCGATTTGCTCCTGGTGGTGGGCGGCGACGATAATGCCCTGATTAGCATCAGCGGAATGATTGACCCGAAAGACATCGGGAAAATCACCAAAACACTCGACATCGATTTGGGCGACATCGATGTGGATGTAAAAAAATAGGAACAAAAACACTCGCAAAGTCCGGCCAACTGCCGGACTTTTTTTTGCCCGCCACCGCGGTTTCCCAAATGTTTCGTAATTTTAGCCTTCAATCGTAAAAATATGGATTCAAAGAACCTTTTTGGAAAACACCAGATACTCCCCGGAAATTCAAAAATTTTCGTTTTGGGAACCTCACAGATTGGCATCAAAAGAGAAAAAGAAGGGTGGTTTGTGAGATTATTCGAAAACAATGCAATACAACCTGACGGGCAGTTGATTGCCGAGGGAGAATATTTTCATACCAGTAAATCCAACTCAATAATCCTGTCGCCTGCCCTGCCCGAAAAACCGCTGGTATTTAAGGGTAACCGGATGAAAGTGTCGCCCGGCCAGAAACTCACCTTTTTCCTGAAAATCCCGCTCAATGTTCAGATCTATACTTCAAAAAACCTCCCTGAAAACCTGCTGAAGGAAATCCCGTCGCGGCAGCTTTCACACACCTGGTTTGGCGAGCCCGACGAAGGGGAAATTGCACTGACTTACGGAAGCGATTTTTTTCTCGATTTCGGCACGGTTGAACCCAGCCCGCTCGAAGCCATCTGCCCGGTAACCATCGTCAACAAATCCACGGGACCGCTCGAACTTCAGCGGCTGATAATCCGGGTCGAGAACCTCATCCTTTACCAGAACCAAAACAAAAAGGTAACCAGCGAAGTGGAAATCAGTTTCGAAGGACAGGATTCTGTAAATTCAGCCGAATACCACTACTCGAAAAATTACGATGGCGAAAAGCAGGAAATCCTGGCCAAACCCCGCAGCGACAACGGAAAAAACCTGCTGAAAATGAACCTGCATTTTATTAAAAACATTTACAAAACTGAATAACCATGAACTTCGACTGGTCGAAATACTTTAATGCCGAGAATTTTGAGAAACTCATCCGGATAGCCATCATTCTGGTTATCGGACTGTTCATCACCTACACGGCCGTTTACCTGGTCCGGAAATTCCTGCCCAACCGCTGGTCGAGGCAGCGGAGAATGATCGTAAGCCGGTTTGTCCAGTATTCGGGGCTTACCATCCTTTCCCTCATTCTGGTCTCCGAACTGAAAATTAATTTGGCCGCCATTTTCGGGGCAGCGGGCATCATCGGTATCGTTTTGGGGGTTGCCTCGCAAACCAGCATCGGCAATATCGTCAGCGGCTTTTTCCTTGTCTCCGAAAAATCGTTCGAACTGGGCGACGTCATCCGTATCGGCACCCAAACCGGAACGGTTTACAGTATCGACCTGCTTTCGATTAAAATCAAAACCTTCGACAACCTGCTCATCCGCATTCCCAACCAAACCGTCATCAGCAGCGAAGTGACCAACGTCACCCGTTTCCCCATCCGCCGCATCGACCTTGAAGTGGGTGTCGCCTACAAGGAAAATTTAGAAAAAGTGAGAAGTGTTTTGGAACAGGTAGCCCGCCTGAACCCGCTCTGCCTCGATGAGCCTGAGCCCCTCTATTCCATCCGGCAGTTTGGCGCCAGCAGCATCGACATCCTTTTTGGCGTGTGGGTTGAAAAAGACAACTACCTGAAAGTAAAAAACGCCCTTTTTCAGGAAATAAAACAAGCTTTTGATAAAGAGGGAATTGAAATTCCGTTCCCGCATGTAAGTATTTACACCGGCGAAGCCACCAAACCGTTCCCGGTGGTTTCCCCAAAAAAGCAGGCATAAAAAAAGGCTGCCGAAGCAGCCTTGATTTTATGATATCTAATTTTTTAACAGCCCCCGTTTTTTCAGCAACGGCTCTTTCGAAGGTTCTTTTCCACGGAATTTGACATACACGTCCATTCCTTCGGCAGCACCCGATTTGGCCAGCAGTTCCCTGAACTTTGCGGCGTATTCGGAATTAAACAGATCGCCCGATTCCTTAAACGCGTTAAATGCGTCAGTGTCGAGCACGGCTGCCCAGATGTACACGTAATAACCGGCAGAGTAGCCCCCCGAGAAAATGTGGGAGAAATAGGTGCTACGGTAACGCGGGATAAATTCGGGAATGAGCCCGATTTTGTCCATAGAAGCTTTTTCGAAAGCACGCACATCGGCAATTTCGGGATTTTCAACCGTGTGGTAATCCATATCAAGTAACGACGCAGCCACATATTCTCCGGTAATAAAACCCTGGTTGAACGTACCGCTTTTCTCGAGTTTTTCAATCAGCTCATCGGGAATGGGTTCGCCGGTCTGGTAATGTTTGGCATAAACTTTCATCACTTCGGGTTCAGCCGCCCAGTTTTCCATAATTTGCGACGGCAGTTCCACAAAATCGCGGGGCACGCTGCGGGCAGTACGGTCGTAAAGTCCATCGGCAAACAAGCCGTGCAGCGCATGACCAAACTCGTGGAAGAAAGTAGTCACCTCGTCGAAGCTAAGCAGCGCGGGTGTATCGCCGGCCGGGCGGGTAAAATTCATCACAATTGAACCAATCGTAGGGATCCGTACCCCATCGCGGTAGGTAGAACTCCTGAAACCGGTTGACCACGCCCCTGACCTTTTCCCGTCGCGCGGGTGAAAATCCATGTACAAAACCCCGAGGTGCGAACCGTCAGCTTCCTGAACTTCATACGCTTCAGCTTCACTGTGGTAAGTTGGCAGGTCGTCGCGTTTAATGAACTTAATTCCGTTTAATTTTTCAACCACGTAAAAAATACCGGCTTTGGCATTGTCGAGGCTAAAATAAGGTTTGATTTCCGATTCGTCGAGATTAAATTTTTCTTTCCGCAATTTTTCATTGTAATACCACCAGTCCCACGAGGCCAGTTTGAAATTTCCGCCTTCGCGATCAATGATGGCCTGCATTTCCTTCACATCCTGTTTGGCCATTTCCAGGGCCGGTTTCCACAATTCCATTAAGAAATCGTAAACCGCTTCGGACGTTTTGGCCATGTTGATGTCGATAACATAAGCGGCATGATTTTTAAAACCCAGCAATTTGGCACGCTGGTCGCGCAAACTGACAATTTTTTTGATGATTTCCTTGTTGTCGTTGGCATTGTCGTTATCGCCGCGCATAAAATAGGCACGGTACAATTTTTCGCGCAAATCGCGGTTTTCGGCAAACTGCAGGAACGGAGTCATGCTGGGGATGGTAAGCGAAAACATCCACTTTCCTTCCTGTCCGGCGTTTTTGGCTTCGTCGGCAGCACGCAGGATGACATCTTCGGGAAGACCGGCCAAATCGGCTTCATTGTCGATCACCAGCTTAAAGTTTTTGTTGGTTTCTGCCAATTGGTTTTCGCCAAACTGAAGGCTCAATGTCGATAATTCGGTGTTAATGGCTTTTAGTTTTTCCTGGTCTTCGGCTGAAAGGTTGGCGCCGTTGCGTTCAAAATCCTGGTAATATTTTTCCACCACCCGGAGTTGCTGGTCGTCAAGCCCCAGTTCGTTCCGCTTTTCATAAACTGCTTTAACTTTGGCAAACAGGGCTGGATTCATCATCATGTTGTCGCGGTGCTGGGTCATCATGGGCGAAATTTCGCGGGCGATGGCCTGCATGTTGTCGTTCGTGTTGGCCGAATTCAGCGGGCTAAAAACACCCGAAACCTTATCAAGTAGTTGCCCCGATTTATCGTATGCCAAAATGGTGTTTTCAAAATCCGGTGTTTCGGCATTGTTCACAATGGCATCAATTTCAGCCTGTTGCTGCTGAATTCCTTCCTTCACAGCCGGCACAAAATGTTCTTCTTTAATTTCGTCGAAAGGAGGTACACCAAAAGGTGTTGTCCATTCCTTAAAAAAAGGATTTTCCATAGAGGTAGTATTTTCTTTTTTCCGATTTTGGCACGAACTCAGTACCAATCCTAATACAAAAGCAAATAACAGCAGTTTTTTCATATTACTATTCTATTATAAATTAATTTCAGGTCCGAAAGATAATGAATTTAAAAAAAGTGAATCATGATTCTTTTCCACGTTTCAGTTAACAAATAATTGAAAAACCGTACCTGTAAAAAATATTTGTCCTTTCCACACTTTTTTATACCTTTCCTCTGCCAAAAAGTAACACTTAACCGGAGGTAAAAAACAAAACTTAGCAATCTTAAAATATTGATATATTGTTATATACCCATTTTAATTACGTATTGTGTCATATTTTAAAACCAAAACCTAATAAATTTACAATCATGTTAAAAAAAATGGTATGGTCAGGATTATTCCTGACATTTGTTGCCACATTTGCCATTGCCCAACCGAACGACTGGGAAAACGAGCAGGTGTTTGGCATTAACAAAGAAGAGCCACATAGTCATTATGTTCCGTTTCAAACGGTAAAACAGGCAACTGCCGATGTTACGGTTTTATCGCCCTTCGTGGTCGATTTAAACGGAAAGTGGAAATTCAATTGGGTGAAACACCCTGATCTTCGTCCGGCTGATTTTTTCAAGCCTGAATTTAATGTTTCCTACTGGGATGAAATTGATGTTCCGGCCGACTGGCAAACAAGGGGTTACGATGTCCCAATTTATACCAACGTACGGTACCCGTTTGTTGCCAACCCTCCAAAAGTAATGGAGCCGGCCCCTGAAAACTTCACCGCGCACCGCAATCCCAATCCGGTGGGTTCGTACCGCCGCGATTTTGAAATTCCGGCCGAGTGGAACGGACGTGAAGTGATCATTCATTTTGCCGGGGTAAAAAGCGCGTTTTACATTTGGGTGAACGGCAGGAAAGTGGGTTACAGCCAGGAAAGCATGACCCCGGCCGAATTCAACATCACTCAATATCTTGTTCAGGGGAAAAATGTGCTGGCCGTGGAAGTGTACCGCTGGAGTGACGGAAGTTATCTCGAAGACCAGGATTTCTGGCGGCTGAGTGGCATTTACCGCGATGTTTATCTCTATTCGGTTCCCAAAATTCATTTGTGGGATTTCAGTATGAAGCCAGCCTTTAACGAAACCATGACCGAAGCAGAAGTTAACTTCGCCCTGAATTTCCGCAACTATGGTGGTTCCGGTTCAGCAACCTGTGAGATCTATCTTTCGGAATACGGGAAGATCCCGGGAGAACAGAACAAAGTGGCGACGGTTTCAGTGAAAAATGTATCCGCAAAAAAACCATTGCTCCTCAATGAAAAAATCACGGTTAAAAATCCGAAACTCTGGTCGGCCGAAGAACCCAACCTGTACCGGATTTACTTTGTCATGAAAAACGAATCGGGGCAAATCACCGAGGTACTTTCCTCGCATTACGGGTTCCGGAAAATTGAAATCAAAGATCAGCAGTTGTGGGTAAACGGGAAAAGTGTATTGTTCAAAGGGGTGAACCGCCACGAACACGATCCGTTCGACGGACGGAACGTGAGCCGACAAAGCATGATCCGCGACGTGGAATTATTCAAACAATTCAACATCAACACCGTAAGGACCTGCCATTATCCCGACCATATTGATTTTTACAAGCTTTGCGACATTTACGGTGTTTATGTCATCGACGAAGCCAACATCGAATCGCACGGAATGGGATACGGCGAACAATCACTGGCCAAAGACCCGAAATGGGAAAGAGCACACGTTGACCGCGTGGTGAGGATGCTGGAACGTGACAAAAACTTCCCGTCTATCATCATCTGGTCGCTGGGGAACGAAGCCGGCGGCGGCGTTAATTTTGAAGCCTGTTATGCTGCCGTAAAAGCCCGCGACACCGAGCGCCCGGTTCATTACGAGCGGCACAACGAAATTGCCGACATTGAATCGGTGATGTACCCCAAAGTGGAATGGATGGACGAAACCGGCGCCAAAGACAATCCGAAACCGTTCATCATGTGCGAATATGCCCACGCCATGGGAAATGCCGTGGGAAATCTGCAGGAATACTGGGATGTGATTGAAAAACACAAACGACTGATTGGTGGCTGCATCTGGGACTGGGTTGACCAGGGCCTTGCCAAACCGGTTCCGGGAAAAGAAGGAGAATATTTTTATGCCTATGGTGGCGATTTTGGCGACTACCCCAACGATGGAAACTTCTGTATCAACGGATTGACTACTCCCGACCGGCAAATCACAGCCAAAATGGAAGAGGTGAAAAAAGTGTACCAGTATATCGCTTTCGAACCGGTTGACCTGCTCCGTGGCGAAATTAAAATCATCAACAAATACCAGTTTAACAACCTGCAAAAATTCAATCTTTCGTACGAACTCGAATGCGACGGAAAAATCATTCAGGCCAACGGTATCCATTCCATCGATGTGGAACCGGGCGCATCAAGAACCATCACTATCCCGCTGGAAAAACCGGAATTAAAACCGGGAAGCGAATATTTTCTGAAAGTAAAATTCACACTGAGAACCGATGAAATATGGGCAAAAGCCGGGCATACCGTTGCGTGGGAACAGTTTAAAATACCATACGATGTTCCGGAATTTACAGCTTCAGCAGAATCAATTCCAAACCTGACGGTTGAGGAAGACGACAACGAAGTGAAAATTTCAGGGAAATATTTCAGTCTGGTTTTCGGGAAAAAGGTTGGCACTATTACCGATTTGCACTATTTCAACACCGAAATTTTAAAATCAAAAAAAGAATTCAGGTATAATTTCCGCCGCCGCCGGGACCAGCCGCCCGCACCGCCAATCCTGAGTTACGAAACCATTGCCGGCCCCGTACTCAACCTATACAAAGCCCCGGTTGACAACGATCGCCCGTATATGATGCCCTGGCGTAACGCTGAATTATGGAACCTGACCACCGAAGTTCAGAATATTACGGTCAACTCAATTCGCCCCAACGCAACAGAGATCAGCGTTGATATGAAATCGTCAGCAAAAGATTTTTCGGTTGTTTCCAATATTACTTACACGGTTTACGGAAATGGAACGATTGACATAACAGCCACGTTAACACCCGACCAGACAGAATGGCCATTACCCAAACTGGGTTACATCCTGCAACTTCCCGAAGGTTTTGAAAATGTGGAATATTTTGGAGCCGGGCCTTTCGAAAACTATATTGACCGCAAACGTTCGGCTGCCATCGGAAGGTACCAAACCACGGTTGACGATATGTTTGTGCCCTACATCCGCACCCAGGATTGCGGAAACCGCAGCGATGTTCGGTGGGTAACCGTAACCAACCGGACTGGATCGGGAATTTTGATTTCAGCCAAAAACCAGATGGACTTCAGCGCCCTGCACTACACACCGCTCGATCTTGACAAAGCCAATCATCCATTCGAACTGGTGAAAAGAAAAGAAACCATACTTTCGGTTGATGTAGCCCACAACGGACTGGGAGGCGCCAGTTGCGGCCCGCCCCCAATGGACCGGTACCTGCTGAAGACCGAAAAAACCGAATTCAGTTACAGCATCAGGCCTTACAACCCGCTACTGGGCGATAAAGCCGAAGTGGCCAAATAACAATGATATGTCATACAATAAAAAAGCCGGTGATTAACCGGCTTTTTTTCTGCGGAGAGCGAGGGATTCGAACCTATGCAATTTGTTCATTTTCGATTAGGTTAAAAAACATTGAAAAACATCTTAAAATTTCAATATAATAAGGAATTTCAGGGAATTAACACAAATTGAATAAAATTTAATAAAGTTTAAATAAATTGATATTTGGTTGGCCAAACGTTGGCCAAAGAAAAAATGTTTTATAAATTTGAAATGTTTAAATGTTACATTATGGCAACAATCAGATTTCAAATTCGAAGCGAGAATAACCCGGCAAATATTTATTTGCGCCTAACTGTAGATCGTCAAATTAATATCAGAAGGAAAACCGGCTTTGTTGTCGATCCCAACAACTGGAGTTCAAATACAAACCTTCCTAAGCCTAACGATGAAGATTTGAAAAATCTCAAAACAAAACTTCAGGACCTTGCAAACAAGATTGAACGGAACCTCAATAAAGCAGTTACCGCAAAAGAAGAAATTACCGGCAATTGGTTGCAAGATCAAATTGATGCTGCTTTGGGTAAAAAGAAAGCTACCGACATTGACCGGCTTGTCAATTACTGCCAATATTACATCGATACCTTACCATACAAAGAATATCCAAGCGGAAAAAAAGGGGTTGTATCAGGAACCGTTCAGAAATACAAGACTCTCAAAACTAAAATCACAGAATTTGAAGGCAACCAAAGGAAAAAATTTTACATCAAAGACGTTGGGCTAAAGTTCAGAAATGACTTTGTGAAATACCTTACGGAGGTTGACAAATTGAATGGAAACACAACCGGGCGATACATCAAATTTTTGAAAACAGTATGTCTGGATGCAAAAAAGAACAGTATTGAGGTTAATCCACAGCTCGACCACATCCGCGGATTCACAGAGAAAGCAGCCAAAGTATTTCTATCCTTTCAGGAACTTGAAAAGATTGAAAATAAAATATACAGCAGAGAAGCTCTTGAAAATGCCAGAGATTGGCTGATTATTGGATGTTATTCCGGGCAAAGGGTCTCAGATCTGTTAAAACTAACTTCTGAGAACATCAATACCGTAAAGGACATTCGAACCGGAAAAGACCGTCAATTTATTGAATTGGTACAGAAGAAAACCGGGAAACGGGTTTCAATCCCAATCCACACGAAAGTTAAAGCCATTTTGGATAAAAGAGACGGGCAATTCCCTCATCAAATAAGCGATCAGAAATTCAACATCCACATAAAAGAAGTGTGTAAATTGGCAGGAATTAAAGAAATCGTTGAGGGCGGTAAAATAGACAAGGAAACCAATCGGAAGGTTAGAGGGCTTTATCCTAAACATGAGTTGATTACAAGCCACATTTGTCGCCGTTCCTTTGCTACAAACTTTTACGGGCTGATTCCAACCTCTCAACTCATTGGGGTAACGGCTCACAGTACCGAAAGGCAGTTTCTTGAATACATTGGAAAAACTGACACTGATTATGCCATGTTGCTGGCCGAAAGTTGGGACAAACTGGAGAATTCTATCCAAAATGAAGCCGAGATAAAGGAGTTAAAACAAGCAAATTGAGATAAATGACACTATTGGATGAAAATAACGTTGGGAAATTATATGATTTCTATCGTGATGATTTAGAAGCAAATAAAGGAAGATGGGAAGAACTTCGTTCTGAGATTCAATCAAGAATTGATGAATCTATTAATGATAAAAGCAAAATAATTCCTTTAGACACACTTAATTTTTGGTTGCATCAGATTCAAGATTTTTTCATTGATAGTAATGAATTACTTAACCAGGCGAAAGGAGAAAACGATGGTTTTAAGTCTCCAGTTTATAAACTTCTGTCCATATATGCAAATGAGTACAAGAATGAATTTAAATCGCTTAAAGACGCAATCACTGAAATAAAAAACAATAACATTAAGATTGTCCCAGAATATGAAAATAGAAGCCCTTACCCTTTTAAAGATTTTTTAAGCAAATCCTTTTTTGAGGAACTATATACTTCTGTTAGGCCTAAAAAAGAACTGGCTGATGTAAGCTACTTTTTCCAAAAAATGAAATCTGATGGTCTCATTGTATGTGGAAACTCTGAATTTAGAGAATGGATTAATAAAACTTATGGACTGAAACTTGATAGGATTACTAAGCCTACGTTTAACAGATTAAAAGATTTAATATACCACGAAGAAAAAAGTAAATTTAAACCGAAATCAATAAGATAACACGTTTTCATGCTTGATTAAGCATGTAGCTGTAAAGATTTTTGTATAACAATTAAAATAATTTGTTATGCAAGGAACGATACAACTAATTCAATTAACTCCGGATGAATTCGAAAATCGAATTTACAACCGGGTAAAATCAGAATTTGAGGCAATAAAAAAAGAATTCCAGCCCAAAGAACCCACCGAATTTTTAACCAGAAACGAAGTTCGCGACTTACTAAAGTGCGATTTATCAACAGTTCACAACCTGACAAAACGAGGCAAATTAATAGCTTATGGAATTGGAGGGAGGGTTTACTATAAGCGTTCTGAAGTAGAGCAGGCGATAAAGCCATTAAATTCTCAGGAGTGATCTCTCAGGAAAAATATTGTCTTTGGGTAAATGAATCTGGCTATACTTCGTTGGACTTGTTTTCTATGTTCGCAGAGAGGATTCCTGTTGGAGGTTATGTGCCTTGCATTGTTGGAACAAAAAAAGAACTCGAACGACTACAAAAGAAGTTTGTAAAAAAGCCTTGTCTCATCGAAAAATACATTAAAACTATCTGATTAATGGCCCGACCGAGAAAAAATAATGCAGAATACTTTTCTCATGATTCCGGGATGAGAAACAACCGAAAAGTAAAAGCACTCCGGGCAAAGCATGGGATAAATGGTTATGCTGTATTTTGCATGACATTGGAAATGCTAACCGATGCTGACAATTTCATTGTTCCTGTTGATGAGGTTGAAATGGAATTGATTGCCGCCGATTTTGGTTTTACCGCGGTAGAACTCCGGGATATTTGGGATACGGCAAAGAATCTCCGTTTAATTCACTTCGAAAA